>CAHJXG010000056.1 GCA_903644035.1 Rhodospirillales bacterium | reverse complement strand
CTCTTCCGATCTGCATCCGCGCCGACGCCGAGCGCGACCGCACGGTGCTGCTGGCCGAGGCGCGCGCCACCGCCGACCGGTCCCGCGGCGAGGGCGAGCGGCAGTCGATCAAGATCTATGCCGACGCCTTCCAGCAGGACGCGAAGTTCTATGAGTTCTACCGCACCATGCAGGCCTACCGCGAGGCGTTCGGCAACGGCCAGTCCCGCCTGGTCCTGACGCCCGACAGCGAATTCCTGCGCATGCTGCGGCAGGCGCCTGGGGAGTAACCCTCGGGTGAACGGCATTCTCAAACTCTTGAGACGCCCCACCTATCGGCTTGCGAGTGCGTTGCCGGCATGAGCAGATTCACCATTCGCCTTCCTTTCGGGAGTTTTGTCATGCGCCTACGGACTCTTCGCGCGCTCGCACTCGCCAGCGTGTTCGTGCTGCCGGCGATGCTGCCGCCGTTCGTGCCGCCGGCCGCGGCGCGCGGTGCCCCGGACAGCTTCGCCGACCTGGCCGGGACCCTGCTGCCGGCGGTGGTGAACATCTCGTCCTCGCAGAACGCGCAGGCGCGGGCCGACCGGGGCGGCCCGGAGGTCCCGAGCTTTCCGCCGGGTTCGCCGTTCGAGCAGTTCTTTAAGGATTTCCTGGACCGCAACCGTCCCAACGGCGACCAGCTGCGGCGCGGCGGCCCGCGGGGCGAAGGCCCGCAGCCCCGTCCCGATGGCGGCCCTGGCGGCCGGTCGGTCAGCCTCGGCTCCGGCTTCATCATCGATCCCGCCGGCTACATCGTGACCAACAACCACGTCATCGACGGCGCGGACGAGATCAGCGTGACGCTGCAGGACAACACGACGCTGAAGGCGACGCTGGTCGGCAAGGATGACCGCGTTGACCTCGCTTTGCTGAAGGTCGAGACCGACAAGCCGCTCAAGTTCGTCCCCTTCGGCGACAGCGACGCCGAGCGCGTGGGCGATTGGGTGCTGGCGATCGGCAACCCGTTCGGGCTGGGCGGCTCGGTCACCGCCGGCATCGTCAGCGCCCGCGGGCGCGACATCCGGCAGGGGCCGTATGACGACTTCATCCAGACCGACGCCTCGATCAACCGCGGCAACTCCGGCGGGCCGCTGTTCAACATGGCGGGCGAGGTCATCGGCATCAACACCGCCATCTACTCGCCGTCTGGCGGGTCCGTCGGCATCGGCTTCTCGGTCCCGGCGAACCTCGCGAAGTCGGTCGTCGCCCAGTTGCGGGAGTACGGCCACGCCCGCCGCGGCTGGCTGGGCGTGCGCATCCAGCAGGTGACGCCGGACATCGCCGAGAGCATCGGCCTCAAGGACACTGCCGGCGCCATGGTCGCCGGCGTGAACGAGGGCGGCCCGGCCGACACGGCGAAGATCCGCAACGGCGACGTCATCCTCAAGTTCAACGGCCAGGACGTGAAGGAGATGAAGTCGCTGCCGCGCATCGTCGCCGAGACGGTGATCGGCAAGGAGGTGCCGGTGCTGCTATGGCGCGACGGCAAGCAGGTCACGGTGCAGGCCTCGGTCGGCGAGCTGCCGGACGAGGTCCAGCAGGTTGCGGCGACGCCGGCGCCGGGCCGCACGCCCGGGAACCGCACGGCGGAGATTTCGGGCCTCGGCGCGCGGCTGGCGCCGATCACCGATGACCTGCGCGACAAGTTCAAGCTGTCGCAGGACCAGAAGGGCGTCGTCGTGACCGACGTGATGCCGGACGGCGCCGCCGCTGGCCGCGGCCTCAAGCCCGGCGACGTGATCGTCGAGGTGCAACAGGAGCCGGTTGCCAGCCCGTCCGACGTGCAGGAGCGCATGGACCGCTTCCGCAAGCAGAACCGCAAGACCGTGCTGATGCTGATCCAGAGCGGCGACGGGCTGCGCTGGGTGCCGGTGCCGCTCGCGGCCGACAGCTCGAAACAGCCGGGCTGAGCCTGCCGGGCCTGGGGAGGCCAGGCCCGTCGCCATGCCGCATCCCGAAACCTGGCTCAAGGTGCGGCCGGACGGGTTGTTCTGCGAGCCCGGCGGTTTCTACATCGACCCGCTGCGCCCGGTCGGCCGCGCCGTCATTACCCACGCTCATGCCGACCACGCCCGGCCGGGCCACGACGCCGTGCTCGCCAGCCCCGAAACCCTGGCGCTCATGGACGTCCGCATGGGCGTGGGCCGGGCCGGCGCCGTACAGCAGGCGCTGGACTACGGCGAGCCGATCAGCATCGGTGAGGTCCGCGTGTGGATGCAGCCGGCCGGGCACGTGCTGGGCAGCGCGCAGGTGGCGATGGAGTGGCGCGGCAGCCGGGCCGTGGTCAGCGGCGACTACAAGCGGCAGCCCGATCCCACCTGCCGGCCCTTCGTGCCGATCCCTTGCGATGTTTTCGTGACCGAGGCGACCTTCGCCTTGCCGGTGTTCCGCCATCCTCCGGCGGAGCATGAAATCGCCAAGCTGCTCGACAGCGTGGCGCTGTTTCCCGAGCGCACGCACGTCATCGGCGCCTACGCGCTCGGCAAGGCGCAGCGGGTGATCGCGCTGCTGCGCCAGGCCGGATGGGACCGGCCGATCTACCTGCACGGCGCGCAGATCCCGCTCTGCGCCGCCTACGAGTGCATGGGCATCGCACTTGGCGAGCTACTGCCGGCGACGGTCGCGGGCAAGGACAAGCTGGCCGGCGCCATCGTCATCGCCCCGCCCAGCGCCATCGCCGACCGCTGGGCGCGGCGCCTCGCGGAACCCGTCGTGTGCAACGCCTCCGGCTGGATGCGGGTGCGGCAGCGCGCGCGCAGCAAGGGGGTGGAGCTGCCTCTGGTCATCTCGGACCACTCCGACTGGGACGAGCTGAACCAGACGCTCGACGAGGTGGGGGCGCCCGAGGTCTGGGTGACGCATGGCCGGGAGGAGGCGCTGATCCACGAGGCGGCCAAGCGCGGCATCCGCGGACGCGCGCTGCGCTTGGTCGGCTACGGCGACGAGCAGGAGGATCTCTCGGAACCCGCGGCAGCATGATCGCCTTTGCCGATCTGCTGGAGCGCCTGGTGTTCACGCCGGGGCGCCTCGCAAAGATCGCGCTGCTGCGCCGCTACTTCGCGACCCAGCCCGACCCGGACCGCGGCTTCGGCCTTGCCGCGCTGACCGGGGAGCTGGCGTTCCAGGCGGCGAAGCCGGCCATGATCCGGGCCCTGGTCGAGGAGCGCACCGACCCCGCGCTGTTCGCCATGTCGCGCGACTACGTGGGTGACCTCGCGGAGACGGTCGCGCTGATCTGGCCCGCCGCGCCCAGCAACGCTGGGCCGCCCCGCATGACGGAGGTCGTGCAGACGCTCCTCAGCACGCCGAAGTCCGAGCTGCCCTTCGTGCTGGCCGGCTGGCTCGACGCCTCCGACGCCTCCGTCCGCTACGCCCTGCTCAAGCTCATCACCGGGGAGCTGCGCGTCGGCGCGTCGGCGCGGCTGGCGAAGATCGCCCTGGCCGAGGTCGCCGAGGGGCGGATCGCCGCCGACGAGATCGAGGAGGTCTGGCACAGCCTGGTCCCGCCCTACACGCCGCTGTTCGCCTGGATCGAGGGCCGCGGGCCGCGCCCTGACCCGGCGGGCGCGCCGGTGTTCCGCTCCCCCATGCTGGCGCATCCGCTGGAGGCCGCGGACATCGCGGCCCTGATCCCCTCCGCCTTCCGCGCCGAGTGGAAGTGGGACGGCATCCGCGTCCAGCTCGTGGCGACGCCGCTGGGCCGCCGCATCTTCTCCCGCGGTGCCGACGACATCTCGGGGGCGTTTCCCGAGATCGTGGAGGCGATGGCGTTCCACGGCGTGCTGGACGGCGAGTTGCTGGTGCTGCGCGACGGCCAGGTGGCGCCGTTCGCCGATTTGCAGCAGCGGCTCAACCGCAAGGCGCCGGGTGCCAAGGCGCAGCGCGACTACCCCGTGGCGGTCCGGCTGTATGACCTGCTGTTCGACGGGACCGAGGATTTGCGCCCCTTGCCGTTCGACACAAGGCGGGCGCGGCTGGAGGCTTGGTACGGCCTGCACAATCCGCAGCGCATGGACCTGTCCGAACTGATCCCCTTCGCCACGGTGGACGAGCTTTCGGCGATCCGCGACGGCGCCCGGGCGGCCAGCATCGAGGGTCTGATGCTGAAGCGCGGCGACAGCGCCTACGTGCCGGGCCGGCCCAAGGGGCAGTGGTGGAAATGGAAGCGCGACCCGCTCACCATCGACGCGGTGGTGATGTATGCGCAGCGCGGCCACGGCAAGCGCAGCAGCTACTACTCCGACTACACCTTCGGCCTGTGGCGGGAGGATGGGGAGCTGGTGCCGGTCGGCAAGGCCTATTCCGGCTTCACCGACGCGGAGCTGGTGACGCTCGACCGCTGGATACGCAACCACACCGTCCACCGCTTCGGCCCGGTGCGCGAGGTGGAGCGCGGCCTGGTGCTGGAGATCGCGTTCGACGCGGCGCAGCTGAGCCGCCGGCACAAGTCCGGCGTGGCGCTGCGCTTTCCCCGCGTGGCCCGGGTGCGGATGGACAAGCCGGCAGACGAGGCGGACCGGCTTGACACGCTGATGCGGCTGATCGAGCCTGGCGCCGCTCAGGCGTAGCGGCGCAGGCCGATGGCGGCGAAGAGGATGTAGGGGACGGCGCAGAGCGCGACGACGACGGAGATCGGCACGGCCCCCAGCAACGCCGGGGCGATCACCAGGCCGAACAGGAAGCCCACCTGGTTCGCCGCGATGTAGGCGCGCGCGGCGGCCTGGATGTCCGGCCGCGGCAGCTCGGTTTGCGTGAGCACCGCGACCGGGATGTCCTGCATGGGGCCGCCCACCGCGCAGAAGGCGGCGATGGCGGCGTAGGCCGGCAGCAACGCCGCCGGCGGCAGGCGGAACGCCTCGATCAGCGCGAGCGCCAGGAAGCCGACGCCCATGCACAGGGTGCCGATGAAGATCTGGCGGCCGGGCCGTGCCGGCATCGGGCGGCTGCCGACCACCAGGTTGGCGAGGAGGTTGGTGCAGCCATAGGCCGAGATGACGGCACCATACGCGCCCACGCCCGATCCGCCCGGCCCCGCCAACCCGTTGCG
>CAHJXG010000055.1 GCA_903644035.1 Rhodospirillales bacterium | reverse complement strand
CGGCAGGGCGATGTTCCGCTCGATGGTGTACCAGGGGAACAGGTTGGCGTCCTGAAACACGACCCCCAGCTCGGACACCGCCGCCGGGTCACGCCGCCCGCCGGCCCACAGGTCCCGTCCGCCGACCTGCACGCGGCCTTCGCTGGGCGCGATCAGGCCTGCGATCAGCCGGAGCATCGTGGTCTTGCCGCAGCCCGAAGGCCCCAGCAGGACGACCAGCTCCCCTTCGGAGATCGTGACGGTGGTGGGCGACAGCGCGACCACGGAGCCGGAGTCCGTGTCGTAGCGCTTCCCGACCTCGTGCAGGTGGATCGCGGTCATGCCGACGGACTGCCGCCGGCTCTCAACACCGCGCTGCCATGCCGCCGATCATCCGCGCGCCGCCTCATCGATGAAGCGGTTGGTATAGACCTTGGTCACGTCGGGGATGTCCGCCAGCCCGGCCTCGGCCACGCTGTCGCGCGCGGACTGCCAGAGCGCGGGGATGTTGCGCATCAGGTTCTGCGGGCCTTCGCTGAGCCAGAGGTCGATGTCGCCCCTCACCGTCCGGATCAGGCCAGGCTTGTCGCGGATTCCCGGGATTTCGAACTGCACGGCGGCGCGGTCCAGGATCGGCTCCAGCGGGCCGCGCACCATCTCGTCGGCGCTGGCCTTCATCGCCTTCACGAAGGCCAGCACCAGGTCGGGCTGCCTGTCGATCACGGCCTGGGTGGTGAAGTAGCTCTGGCTCGGCATCTTGGCATAGCGGTCGGTGCTCCAGGCCAGGATGGGCGCCTTCTGCTGCTGCAATGCCTCGACCACGTTCGACGTGGCGATGAAGCCGTCGATGCGGCCCTGCTGGACCAGGGCGAAGCTGCCGGGGTTGTTGCCCACCACCTCACGCGGGACCTCCGTCTTCGGCACGCCGACCTTCTTCAGCATCAGGTCGAGGAAGTTCTCGGTCGTGCCGCCGATGGAAACGACGCCCAACCGCTTGCCGCGGAAATCCTCGGCCTTTTCAATTGGCTTGGCCGAGTTGCTGATGACGAAGAACGTCGAGCCTTGGAAGATCGTCGCGACCGAGACCAGCGCCAGGTCCTTCTGCGCCGACATGGCCTTCATGACGTCGATCGCCGCGCCCCGGGTGAACTGGCATCGCCCGGCGGCCAGCTGCTGCACGGCGGCCGCCGCGCCGCCCGCACCCAGCACCTGCATGTCAAGCCCGGCCGCCTTGAAGTGGCCGCCGCTGCTCGCGTTCATCACCTCCAGGAAATCGACGATGAAGCCGAACGGCGTCAGCACGGTCACCGGCGAGGCAGCCCGGGCCTGCCCGGCCAAGGCGAGCGCACCCCCGCCGGCCATCACCCCACGACGTGTCAGCATGGCGCCTACCCCATTCCAAGTTGCGTCAGCGGCCCGGCCTCAATCGGCAGGGTGGTCGCTTTCTCCGTCGTGTAGAAGCGCATCGAGGCGGCCCCGCCCTCCCGGCCGGACCCGCTGTCCTTGACCCCGCCGAAGGGCGCACGCAGTTCGCGCATCATCGGCGTGTTCACCCATACGATCCCCGCCTCGATGTCACGCATCGCCCGCATCACGGTCGGCACGTGATCGGACCAGACGTACGAGACGAGGCCGAAGCGGGATTCGTTGGCCATGGCGATGGCTTCCTCCAACTCGTCGAACAGCACGAAGGTGGCGAACGGGCCGAACACCTCCTCCTGGCAGATACGCTGGGCATTGGACCTGGCCAAGACGGCGGTCGGCTGCATGTACAGCCCCCGTGGCATGTCGGCGGGGCCGCCGCCCACCAGCAGGTCCGCACCGTCCCCGCGCGCCATGTCCACGAAGCCCAGCACGCGCTCGTAATGCTCGCGGAACGCCAGCGGCCCGATCTCGGTCGCGGGCATCATCGGGTCGCCGATGCGCAGCCGCCTGGTCCGGGCGACGAAGCGCGCGATGAACTCGTCCGCCACCTGCCGCTGCACCAGGATCCGCGACCCGGCCAGGCATTGCTGCCCGTTGTTGGAGTAGATGCCAAGCAGCGCGCCATCCAGGGCACGGTCGAGGTCGGCGGTCGCGAACACGATGTTGGCCGACTTGCCGCCCAACTCCATCGAGGTCGGCTTCAGCCCCGCCGCCGCAGCCGCCATGATCCGCCGTCCCGTCTCGGTGCCGCCGGTGAACGACACGACGTCCACGTCGGGATGCCGCACCAGCGCGTCCCCGGTGTCCGCGCCGGTCCCGTTCACCATGTTGACGACACCCGGCGGCAGGCCCGCCTCGGCCAGCAGCGCCATCAGCCGGGCCACCGCGAGGGGCGTGCGCTCGGCGGGCTTGACGACGCAGGAGTTGCCGAAGGCGATGCACCCGGCGATCTTCATCGAGGTCAGCGCCAGCGGCGCGTTCCAAGGCCCGATCAGCGCACCCACGCCCACCGGGGCGCGCGTCACGACCGTGAGCACCGCCGGGTCCTGCTGGTAGACCTGGCCCTCCGCCTGGCCGATGACGTCGGCGAAGAAGTCGAAGTTGTAGGCCGCGCGCGGAATCTGTCCCCGCGCCAGATGCCGCATCGGGATGCCCGAGTTGCGGCATTCCAACTCGGCCAGCTCGTCCGCGTGCGTGCGGACCAGATCGGCCA
>CAHJXG010000054.1 GCA_903644035.1 Rhodospirillales bacterium | reverse complement strand
ACGGCGGCCAGCATCGGCGTGCCCGTCACCTTGGCCCAGCCCTGCGCCAGGGCGACCGCGTGCTCCTCGTGCAGGCACAGCA
Organism: Rhodospirillales bacterium; assembly: GCA_903644035.1. GTDB lineage: Bacteria > Pseudomonadota > Alphaproteobacteria > Acetobacterales > Acetobacteraceae > CAHJXG01. The sequence goes on along the minus strand of CAHJXG010000054.1, from coordinate 10,169 downwards.
GCATCTGCGGCGCGGCGTTGCCCAGGTGGTTGACCAGGCTGTCGTGCAGGCCGCGATAGCTGGCGCCGGGGTTGAGCGCGATGTAGGGGATGCCCAGGGACCGGATCGCCTCGGCAATCACGTCGCTGCCGAAGCGCGCCGGGCCGCCGCCGTGGAGGCCGCCATGGTCCAAGCCGCCCGGGCGCTCCAACCCGGCCGAGCCGCTGCTTGCGTGGGTGTCAGGCATCTTGCGTGGCCCTTCCGGTTCGTGTGGACGCCCGGCGGGTGCGGGGCGGCCGTCGCATCATCCGTTGCGCTCGCGGCGAAGCTGGATGTGGATGTTCTTTTCCTGCGTGAACGACGTCATCTCCGCCAGGCACTCCTCACGGCCGATGCCCGACTGCTTGACGCCGCCGAACGGCGCGCCCAGGAAATGCGTGCTGACCTTGTTGATCCACACGTAGCCGGCCTCGACCTGGCTCGCGAGGCGATGGGCCTTGTCGAGGTCATTGGTGAATATGGCCGCCGTCAGCCCGTACTCGACGCTGTTGACGTCGGCCATCATCCGGGCCTCGTCGGTCCAGCGCAGGATCGACTGCACGGGGCCGAATATCTCCTCCGACGCGATCCGCATGTCCTGCGTCACGTCGGCGAACACCGTGGCCTCGATGAAGCACCCGTCCGCAAGGTGCGCGTCTCCCGGGACCTTGCCGCCGCAGACCAGGGTGGCCCCCTGGTCATGGGCGGACTGGATGAACCCGAGCACCTTCGCGTGCTGGGCCTTGCTGATGATGCAGCCCATCGTGGTCGCGGGATCGGTGGGCAGGCCCGGCCTGAAGCGGGCGATGCGCTGCCTGATCCGCTCGATCACGGCGTCGTGGATGGCGTCGTGCAGGAACACCCGGCTCATGGAGCCGCAGGACTGGCCGCACCATGTGAAGTTCATGCCGGCCACCGCCGCCGCGGCGACGTCGTCCGGGTCCGCGTCGGGCAGCGCGATCAGCGCGTTCTTGCCGCCCAGCTCCAGCAGGACCGGCTTCAGCGTCTGGGCCGCCGCCGCCATCACCGCCCGGCCCGTCGGCACGCTGCCGATCAGCGTCACCATGGCGACGTTCGGGTGCGACGCGAGCGCCGCGCCGACCTCGCGGCCGCCCGTGAGCAGGCCGAACACGCCCGGGGGCAGCAGTTCCCCGACCAGCTCGGCAAGACGCAGCCCGGACAGCGGCGCCTGCTCCGGGGGCTTGATGATGACGGCGTTGCCGGCGGCCAGGGGGGCCGCCATCTTCCCGGCGCCGAACATGAAGGGGTGGTTGAACGCGACGATGCGGGCCACGACGCCCAACGGCTCCCGCACCGAGAAGTTGACGCAGTCCGGCCCCATGGGGATCGACGCGCCCTTCAGCTCCGTCACCAGCCCGGCGAAAAACTCGAACATCCCGGCCGCCACGTGCGCGTCCGACGTCATCTCGGTGACCGGGTTGCCGCCATCCGCCGCGTCCAGCATGGCGATCTCTGCCGCATGGTCACGGATCACCGCGGCGATCCGGCGCAGCACCTTCGCCCGTTCGAGAGGAGGGACGGCCCGCCACACGCGGAACCCAGCCACCGCGGCCGCAACGGCCCGGTCAGCGTCCTCGCTCGTGGCGTCGGCGGCTTGCCCGAGGATGCGGCCGGTCGCGGGACTCTCGACCGGCGACGTCCGTCCCGTCACCGGGTCGTGCCAGGCGCCGCCGTAGAACAGGCCGCTGTGCCGGGGCAGGACGAGGCCGGACGTCGTGGCATCACCGTTCATTGATTGCTCCTTGCCAAGCCGAATCGCACAGTTCTCATTAGCTATCAAGTGTTTGCTATCTGGACAGAGCAGATTACCGATAACCGGGAAAAAATTGACCTAACTTTATGCAGAGCGGTATCGTGTGGCATTCAAATGGTGTGCGGCAACGTCGACTGGATCATGAGATGCTGAAGGCCAAGCTCCACAACCAATTTGCGTGCGCCTGCCACTCCGGCCCCTTCAGTCCCGCCCAGCCGCCGCGACGCCGCACGCTGCTGCGGATCGGCGCGCTGGCCCCGCTGCTCTGCGCGTTCGGAGCCTCTGCCCAGGCGCCGCCTGCGCAGGACACGCAGGAGGGCCGCATCGCCGACCTGATCGAGGGCAACCACATCCTCGCCAACGAGAACGTGCTGGACGGGTTCGGCCACATCAGCGTGCGGTCGGTGGAGAACCCGAAGCACTTCTTCATGGCCCGGTCGCGCGCCCCCGGGCTGGTCACGCGCGACGACATCATGGAGTTCAATGAGCAGAGCCAGCCGATCGGCCAGCGCGGGCGGGAGATGTATGGCGAGCGTTTCATCCATGGCGAAGTCCTGGGCGCCCGGCCGGACGTGGTCGCCGTGGTGCACAGCCACTCGCCGGACGTGATCCCCTTCGGCGTCACGCACGCGCCGTTCCAGGCGTTGATCCACATGGCCGCCTTTCTCGGCGCGACGCCCGTGCCGGTGTTCGACATCCGCACCGTCGTCGGCGACGACAACCGGATGCTGGTGACGGACAGTCATACCGGGGCTGCGCTGGCGCAGAGCCTCGGCGGGCGCACGGTGGTGCTCATGCGCGGCCACGGCATGACGGTGGTGGCCCCCAGCGTGAGGCTGGTGGTGATGCGCTCGATCTACACGCAGCTGAACGCCCGCGCCGAGATGGGGGCGCTGCGGCTCGGCGATCCCATCTTCCTGAATGCGCAGGAGGCGACCCGGACCGACCCGGTCAGCCGGCCGTGGGAGGCCTGGGCCGCCCGTGCCCGCGCCGGCCGGGCCGACACGCCGTGACGGCCCTGGACTCCATCTGAGCGCCCGCCGGTAGTATAGACGGGGCTCCCTCGATCAGCGCCCTTGCCATGAGAGATGCCATGTCCGGACTCGACCGCTACCTGGATATCGTGAACCTCTTTGACGAGACCAAGTCGAACTGGACGATCTCCGAAATCGCGTTCTCGCTCGACGTGCCGACCAGCACCGTCTACCGCACGGTCCGCGAACTCCTGGTCGCCGAGATGCTGGAGCAGTCGACGGAGGCGCATTACCGGCTCGGCGCCGCCTTCATCGAGTTCGACCGCCGGGTGCGCCGGACGGACAGCCTGATCCGGCTCAGCGACGACATCCTGCACGACGTGGCCATGCAGGTTCAGATCCCGTGCGCGGTCGTGCTGGCGCGCCTGTACGGCGACACGGTCATGTGCGTAGCCGACACGCGGCCCAGGGGCGGCGACATCCGCACGAGCTACGAGCGGGGCCGGCCGCAGCCGCTGATGCGAGGGGCGACGTCCAAGATGATCCTGGCACAGCTTCCCTCCCGTCGGCTGAACAGGCTGCTCGTGCCCTCGGACAGCCCCGGGCCCGCCGGGAGCACCATCCTGAGCCTCCGCAAGGAGCTGGCGATGGCGCGCCGGGTCGGGTACGTGATCACCCGCGGCGAGGTCGATCCCGGCCTGGTGGGCATCGCGGCGCCGGTTGCGAACGCCGAGCAGGCGATCGTCGCGAGCCTCAGCCTGATCGTGCCGGCGTCCGGCCTGACCGACGTCGCCGAGCACCGGCTCATCCTGCTGGCCACGATGGCCGCCAACCTGCTGGCGGAACGCCTCAAGCTTCCGGAAAAGGCGCATCCGCCGCGCGAACCCGCGGCGGCCAAGGGCTGAGCGGCCAAGGGAGCGGATACCGCTCTCAGGCCAGAATGGCAGGGACCATGACAAGGGGGCGGGCGTCCTGTCGTGCAGGCGTGAGGGCCTCAAAGGCCTGCCGCATCATCGTGCCGACATCCTGGCGCAGCATCGTCACGTCGAATGGCAGACAGGCCGCGAAGGGGTCCCAATCGAAGCAGCCGGCCACGCAGGCGTCCAGCGCCGGGGCCGGCAGCCCCGAGGTGAACCCGATTGCGCCCTCGAACGCGGCGATCGAGTTGATGAACAGGCCCGCCGGGAGCCGGCCGCACCGGTCGAAATACGCGCTGAGCGCGTCGCGCGCGCTGGCGGGCGGGTAGCCGCACAGGGCCAGGCAGCCGGGATCGAGATCGACGCCGTGGGCGTGGAGCGCCTCCATGAAGCCGGCGACGCGGTTGTCCGTCGCATACTCGCCCGCGACGCCGCCAAGGTAGAGGAAGGCCGCAAGCGACCCGCCGCGCCGCGTGGCCTTGTCGATGAGGATGCCGGTGAGGCGCTTGGCGCCGCCGCGGTTGTCCGACACGACGGAGGGGGCACCGCTTCCCGGCAGGTCCACGTTGACGCAGGGCACGCCCGCCGCCGCGCAGAGCCGGTCCAGCGGGTCGGGCCGGGGCACGCCCGCGATGAACAGGAACTCGACCCGCTGCGCCAGGAGCGTTCGGGTGACGTTGAGCTCGACCGCCTCCTCGCGCTGGGTGCTGACGACGATGGGGCACAGGTCGCGGCGCCGTGCCTCCGCCTCGAACGCCTCCGCGAGGTCCGCGAAGAACCGGTTGTGGTAGTGCGGCAGGATCATGCCCGCCAGCCCGGACCGCGAGAGGCGCAGGCCGCGTGCCGTCAGGTTGACGTTGTATCCGAGCCGCCGCGCGGCCTCCGTGATGCGGTGCGCCGTGTCCTCCTTGATGCGGTAGCGCGCCCAGCTGCCGTTGAGCACGAGGCTGACCGTCGAGGCCGAGGCGTTGGCCGCGGCCGCGATGTCGTAGATCGTCGTCTTCCGTCCGGCGGGGCGCGCCATGCAGTCCTCCAAAAGGCCCGATCCTCACCCCGTGGCGCCTCGCGGCCGCGAAACCGCACGGGCTCGTCGAGCCGAAACGCCGGTTGACGTATGGTGCTAAATAGATTTAGCCTGCGGACAAGGCCAGATAAAAGGCGTCTCACCGGCCAGAACGGCTTGGTTTCAGCGCACCGTCGCGAGCGGGCGTAAGGGGGAACAGGATGGTCAATCGTCATCGTCGCGCGCTGTGCGCCAGCGCCTTGCTCCTGGCGTTCAGCGGCATCGCCCAGGCCTCGCCCGACAAGCCGGTGATCGGCGTCGTGGTGAAGGTCGGCGGCATTCCCTGGTTCAACGCCATGGAGACCGGCATCAAGAAGAAGGGCGCCGAGCTCGGCGTCCGCGCCTTCATGGTCGGCCCGACCAGCGCCGACCCGGCCCTGCAGGTGCGCGCCGTCGAGGACCTGATCGCCCAGAAGGTCGATGTGATCGGCGTCGTGCCGAACGATGCCGAGGTGCTCGAACCCGTCCTGGAACGCGCCCGCGCGGCCGGGATCAAGGTCATCACGCACGAATCCCCCAAGCAGAAGAACGCCGACTACGATTTCGAGCTTGCCTCCTCCAAGGGCTTCGGCGAGGCCTATGGCAAGCGCCTCGTCGAGGCGCTGGGCGGCAAGGGCGAGTATGCGGTCTTCGTCGGCTCCCTCACCGTTCCCCTGCACAACGCCTGGGCCGACGCCGCGAACGCCTACGTCAAGGCCAACGCGCCCGGCATGACGCTCGTGGGCGACCGCTACGGCGTGGCGGAGAACGTGGACCAGTCCCGCAGCACGGCGCTCGACCTGATGCGCGCGCATCCCGACCTCAAGGGCTTCCTCGCCTTCGGCAGCCAGGGGCCGATCGGCGCCGCCCGCGCGGTGGCCGAGAAGCGCATGGGCGGCAAGGTCATCGTGATGGGCCCGTTCTCGCCGGGACAGGGCAGGAAGCTCGTCCACGACGGCGTGCTCACGGGCGGCTACATGTGGAACCCGGCGCTCGCCGGCGAGGTGTTCGTGACGCTCGGGACCATGGTGGCCAAGGGCGAGCCCATCAAGGACGGCACGACCATCCCCGGCCTCGGCACCGTCCATCCGGAGGGCCACAACCTGATCGTCGATGAGCTTGTCGACCTCAACAAGGACACGGTGGACGACCTCGCCAAGCTGGGCCTGTAGCGCCGGCCTTCCCTGACGGGCGATGACCTCGGCCTTGCCCAGAACCGCTGGCGATCCGGGCGTCGAGGCCGGGGCGCCGTTGCTGCAGCTTGACCGCATCTCGAAGCGGTTCGGCGGCGTCAAGGCGCTGGACGACGTGCGCTTCGACATCAGGCGGGGCGAGGTCCTGTGCCTCGCGGGCGAGAACGGCTGCGGCAAGAGCACGCTGATCAAGATCATCAGCGGCGTGCACCGGCCCGAGCCGGGCGCGGTCATGCTGTTCGACGGCCGCTCCATCGAGGGGCTTGATCCCGCGGCGGCGCGGGCCTTGGGCATCCAGGTGATCTGGCAGGACCTGGCGCTGTTTCCCGAGATGACGGTCGCCGAGAACATCGCCTTCGAGAGCAACCTCGGCGCCCGGCCCCGCCTCGTGAGATATGGGCGCATGAGGGCGGCGGCGGCCCGCATTCTCGGCCGGCTCGGGGTCGGGCTGGACCTCGACGCGCCGCTGCGGACGCTTCCCATCGCGCAGCGCCAGGTCGTGGCGGTGGCGCGGGCCTTGGTCACCGAGGCGACGCTCGTCTTCATGGACGAACCCACCGCCTCGCTCAGCCAGGCCGAGACGGACGCGCTGCTGGCCATCGTCCGGCGCCTGTCCGCCGAGGGGATCGCGGTGGTGTTCGTGAGCCACCGCCTGGCCGAGGTGCTGGAGGTGTGCAGCCGCGTCACGGTGCTGCGGGACGGGCGGCTCGTCGGCACCTTCCCGACCGAGGGCATGACGCAGACCCGGCTGACCGAGCTGATGACCGGCAAGACCTTCGACTACGCGGTGCAGACGCGCGACCTGTCGGGCGCACCCGTCGTGCTGTCGGTCGAGGGCCTGTCCCGTGCGCCGGGCTATGCCGACGTGTCGCTCACGATCCGCCGGGGCGAGATCGTGGGCCTCACGGGCCGCCTCGGCTCGGGCCGCACCGAGCTGGCCCTCAGTCTGTTCGGCATGGCCCCGGCCTCCGCTGGCACGGTCACCCTCGAAGGCAGGCCCGTGCGCTTCGCCAGCAACCGCGAGGCGATCCGGGCCGGGGTCGCCTACGTGTCGGAGGACCGGCTGCAGCTCGGCCTCGTCCAGCCGCAGTCGATCTCCGACAACACGGCGATGGCGGTGCTCGACAGCCTGCTCGGCCCGGGCGGCCTCGTCTCCGCCCGGCGGCAGGATGCGCTGGTCCACGCCTGGATCCGCGACCTCGGCGTCAAGGCCGGCCATCCCGGCCACGCCGTCTCGACCCTGTCGGGCGGCAACCAGCAGCGCATCGTGCTCGCCAAGTGGCTGGCCACCCGTCCCAAGCTGCTGATCCTCGACAGCCCGACCGTGGGCGTCGACGTGGGCGCCCGCGCCGGCATCTTCGCCATCGTCCACAGGCTGGCCGGGGCCGGGATGGCGATCCTGCTCATCTCGGACGAGATCCCCGAGGTCTACTTCAACGCCGACCGCATCCTGCACATGCGGGACGGCCGCATCGTCGGCGCCTACGTGCCGGGCGAGACCGGCATCGACGCCATCGAGGAGGCGGTTCATGCCTAGGTTCGGCATCGGCGGCACCGAGCGGTGGCTCATCCTCGTCATCCTCGCGATGGGCGCCGGGCTGGGGCTGCTCACGCCCAGCTTCCTCACGCTGTCCAACCTGTTCGACCTGCTGAACGCGAGCGCGGTCAACATCATCTTCGGCGTCGGCCTGCTGGTGGTGCTGGTCGCCGGCGGCATCGACATCTCGTTCGCGGTCGCCGCCTCCGTGGTGCAGTACCTCACCGCCATGGCCGTGGCACGGCTCGGCGGAGGGAACTGGGCCGTGGGGCTGCTCCTGGCGGGGACCTTCGGCACGCTGCTCGGCTGCGTGAACGCCTTTTTCATCCACCGCTTCCGCATCGTCTCCATCGTCGTCACCATCGCGACCTACAACCTGTTCTTCGGCCTGCTGATGTTCTGGTCGGGCGGCGTGTCGATCTACGACCTGCCGGACTGGTGGACCACGCGCGTCGTGATCCTCGGCACGGAGACGGCGGGCGGCCATGCCGAGCTGACCCTGACCGTGCTCGTGATGGCGGCGTGCGTGGCGGCGACGTGGCTGCTCCTGCGCCGCATGAGCACCGGGCGCCAGCTCTACGCCCTGGGGGACAATCCTGAGGGCGCGCGCCGCGTCGGCGTCGACGTCGGCGCCATGCACACCCTCGCCTACGGGTGGCTGGGGCTGATGGCCGGCATCGCGGGCCTCATGCAGGCGCACTACGCCCAGGAGGTCGTGCCCAACGCGCTGTATGGCCGCGAGCTTGACGTCCTCGCCGCGGTGGTGCTGGGCGGGGCGCGGCTCGGCGGGGGCCGCGGCACGATCCTCGGCGTGTTCCTGGGCATCATCCTGGTGGCCATCACCCAGAACGGCCTCAACCTGCTGGGCATCTCGCCCTACGCCTTCAAGATGATCATCGGCGCCATCATCCTGGCCGCCATCACGCTGTCGAGCGAGGGCGCGGGCCGCCTGATCGGCTCCTGGCGGACGCCGGCCATGCGGAGGGCCGCCTGATGTCCCAGGCCCTGCGCCGCGGCGGGGGCGGCCGCCTTGCCCGGCGGATCGACGGCGACGTGGCCGGGCTGCTCGCCCTGCTCGCCGTGGTGGTCGCGCTGTTCGGCGTCGCCGCCCCCGGCTTCCTGTCCCTCGGCGTCTTCACCTCTGTCGCTTTCCAGCTGCCCGAACTCGGCCTGCTCAGCCTTGCCATGCTGATGCCGATCATCTCGGGCGGCTTCAACCTCGCCATCACCTTCACGGCGAACCTGTCGGGGCTTGCGATGGCCTACGTGCTCCAGAGCCATGGCGGCGCGGATGCGGGACTTGGGGCGTTCGTGGCGGGCGTGCTGGCCGCGCTCGGGACGGGGGCGTTCGTGGGGTGGCTGATGGGCGCCGTCATCGCCTATACCGGCGCGCACCCGATCCTGGTGTCGCTGTCGGCCATGATCTTCGTCCGCGGCCTCGGCGAGTTCCTGACGCGGGGCGGCGACATCTCAGGGGTGCCGGGCACCGTGCAGGCCATCGGCCAGGGCACGGTGGGCGGCGTGCCTGCGCCCCTGCTCGTCCTCGCGGCGGCGGTCCTGCTCTGGTCCGTGATCCTGTCGCGCTCCCGGCTCGGCTTCGCGACCCGGATGATCGGCTCCAACATCGAGGCGACCCGGTTCTCCGGCGTGCCGACCCGGCGCTCGCTGACGCTGATCTACACGCTGTCCGGCCTGATGTGCGGCGTCGCGGGCATCGTCATGCTGGCGCGGTTCAACTCGGTGCGGGTGGGGCACGGCGAGTCCTACCTGCTCATCACCGTGCTGGCGTGCTTCCTGGGCCGGGTCGATCCCTTCGGCGGCTTCGGCCGGGTGCTCCCCGTCGCCATCGCCTTGGTGATCCTGCAGGTGATCGCCTCCGGGCTGAACCAGCTCGGCGCCAACCAGCACCTCTCGACCGCGCTCTGGGGCGGCTTCCTGCTCCTGATCATGGTCGTCCGGTCGGTCTGGGCCGGCGGCTTCGTGCAGGTCATGTTCGGCAGGCGATGAGGCTTGGCAAACCGCGTCCGGCCCCGGCGCCAGCCGCAGGATCAAAGGAGAGGACAGAATGAACAAGCTAGGCGTCCACGCGCTGGTCTGGGAGAAGGGCTGGAGCCACGACGAATGCGCCCGGGCCGTCGCCAACACGGCAAAGGTCGGCTACGACCTGATCGAGATCCCGCTGCTCGACCCCGGCTCCATCGACGCGGTCTTCACGCGGCGGCAGCTCGATGCGGCCGGCATCGGCGCCACCTCCTCGCTCGGCCTCGACGCCGGCACGGACATCTCCAGCAACGACCGCGAGAAGGAGAGGCGCGGCCAGGCCCGGCTCGAGGCGGCCCTCGCGGTGGCGCGCGACGTCGGCATGACGCATGTCTGCGGCATCCTCGAATCCGCGTTCCAGAAGTACGACGTGCCGACGACGGCCGAGGGCGTGAAGCGGTCGGTCGAGGTGCTCCAGCGCGTGGCCGAGGTCGCCGCCCGCAGCGACATCACCCTCGGGCTGGAGGTGGTCAACCGCTATGAGTCCAACGTGCTCAACACGGCGTCGCAGGCGGTGGAGATGTGCAAGCGGATCGGGGCGCCCAACGTCAAGGTGCACCTCGACGTGTATCACATGAACATCGAGGAATCCGACATCGGGCAGGCCATCATCGAGACCGGCAGCCACCTCGGCTACTTCCACACCGGCGACTCGCATCGGGGTTACATAGGTT
>CAHJXG010000053.1 GCA_903644035.1 Rhodospirillales bacterium | reverse complement strand
GCGCTCCGCGGCGCCGGGCGCCAGGTTCTGGATGAACACGTCCGCGCGCGCCAGGATGCGGTGCAGCAGCGTCGCGTCGGCCGGGTCCTTGAGGTCGGCCACCAGGCTCTGCTTGCCGCGGTTCAGCCAGACGAAGTAGCTGGACAGGCCGTGCACCGCGGCGTCGTAGCCACGGGCGAAGTCGCCCTCCGGCCGCTCGATCTTGATGACCCGGGCGCCGGCGTCCGCGAGGCGCGAGCTGCAGTACGGCGCCGCGACCGCCTGCTCCAGGCTCAGCACCAGCAGGCCGTCGAGCGCGCCCATCAATAGCTGCGGGGCATGCCAAGCACGTGCTCCGCGACGTAGGACAGGATCAGGTTCGTGCTGATGGGCGCCACCTGATACAGCCGGGTCTCGCGGAACTTGCGCTCGATGTCGTACTCCTCGGCGAAGCCGAAGCCGCCATGCGTCTGGATGCAGGCCTCGCCCGCGGCCCAGGACGCCTCGGCCGCCAGCATCTTCGCGATGTTGGCCTGCTCCCCGCAGGGCAGCCCGGCCTCGAACCGCTCCAGCCCGTCCTGCACCATCAGCTCGGCCGCGCGCATCTGCGCGTAGGCGCGGGCGATGGGGAACTGCACGCCCTGGTTCTGCCCGATGGGCCGGTTGAAGACCCGGCGCTCATTGGCATAAGCGGTGGACCGGGCGGTGAACCACTTGGCGTCGCCGATGCACTCGGCGGCGATCAGCAGGCGCTCGGCGTTCATGCCGTCGAGGATGTAGCGGAAGCCGCGGCCCTCCTCGCCCAGCAGGCTGTCCGCCGGGATGCGCATCCCGTCGAAGAACACCTCGCACGAGTTGTGGTTCATCATCGTCCGGATCGGGCGGATGGTCAGGCCCTGCACGGCCTTCATGTCCACGATGAAGGTCGACAGGCCCTCGGTCTTCCTCGCCACCTGGTCGCGCGGCGTGGTGCGGGCGAGCAGCAGCATGAGGTCGGAGTGCTCGGCGCGCGAGGTCCAGATCTTCTGGCCGTTGACGACGTAGCCCTCGTTGTCCCGCCGGGCCGTGGTGCGGAGCGAGGTGGTGTCCGTGCCGCTGCCGGGTTCGGTCACGCCGAACGCCTGCAGTCGCAACTCGCCGGTGGCGATCTTGGGCAGGAACTTCTGCTTCTGCTCGTCCGAGCCGTGGCGGAGGATCGTGCCCATCGTGTACATCTGCGCATGGCAGGCGCCGCCGTTGCAGCCCTCCGCCTGGATCGTCTCCAGGATGGCGGCGGCGGCGCTGATGCCGAGGCCCGACCCGCCGTACTCCTCGGGGATCAGCACCGACAGGTAGCCGGCCTCGGTCAGCGCGTGGACGAACTCGGTCGGGTAGCCGCGGACCTCGTCGAGCCTGCGCCAGTACTCGCCGGGGAAGCGGGCGCAGAGCTTCCTGACCTCCTCACGGATTTCGGCGTGGCCGTCGCGCGCCGCGGGGCCGGGCGTCATGTCGGGCGCCATCAGACAGGGTCCCAGCCGAACACGTCCTGGCTGCGGTCGAGCGGCACGAGGCTCGCGCGCAGGGCAGGGCCGGCGTGCTCGGCGATCAGCGCGGGCGTCCAGCCCTCGGCCCTGTGCACGGAGCGGAGCGGGCGGCTTTGGCTCATGAGGAAGATCTCGTTGTAGCGGGTTGCGAAGACCTGGCCGGTGAAGCCCGCGGCCGCGTCGGCGGCGAGGAACACCGCGAGCGGCGCGTTCTTGTCGGGCGTCATCTGCTGCAGCTTGGCGACGCGCGCCTGCTGCTCCGGCGTGTCCGCCGGGATCGAGCTGGTCATCCGGCTCCAGGCGAAGGGCGCGATGCAGTTGGAGCGCACGCCGAAGCGCTGCATGTCGAGCGCGATCGACTTCGACAGCGCCACGAGGCCGAGCTTCGCCGCGGAGTAGTTGGCCTGGCCGAAGTTGCCGACCAGGCCCGACGTGCTGGTCATGTGCACGTAGGCGCCGCTGCCCTGCGCCCGGAACGGTTCGGCGGCGGCGCGGCTCACGAAGAAGCTGCCGTTCAGGTGCACGTCGATGACCTGCAGCCAGTCCTCCGGCGCCATCTTGTGGAATATCGCGTCGCGCAGGATGCCGGCGTTGTTCACCACGATGTCGACCCGGCCGAAGCCGTCCATCGCCGCCTGCACGATGCGCTGCGCCGACGCCCAGGAGGAGACGCTGTCGGTGCTGACGATGGCGCGCCCGCCGCGCTGGGCGATGATCTGCTGGGTCTGCTCCGCGGGCGAGGACGACTGGCCGTCGCCCGCGAGCGACGCGCCGATGTCGTTCACCACCACGGACGCGCCGGCCAGCGCCATCGCCACCGCGATCTCCCGCCCGATGCCGCCGCCGGCGCCGGTGACGACCGCGACCTTGCCTTCAAGCATCATGCTGGCCTCATCCCTGGCTTGAACACGGCGCGCCCGTGGCTCGCCACCAGCACGTCGCGTCCGACCACGCGGGCCTGGAACGCCCCGCCGTCCCAGATCTCGGTGCGGATGGTCTCCCCGGGGAACACCGGCGCGGAGAAGCGCAGGTCGAGTGCCTGGAAGCGCGCCGGGTCGTAGCCGCCGAGCGTGCGCAGCAGCGCGTGGCCGATGACGCCCAGGGTGCACAGCCCATGCAGGATCGGGCGGGGGAACCCGGCGGCCTCGGCCACCGCGGGGTCGGCGTGCAGCGGGTTGTCGTCGCCGTTCAGCCGGTAGAGCAGCGCCTGCTCGGGCCGGGTCGGCAGGTCCACGACGTGGTCCGGGGCGGTGGCGGGCATCGGGTGCGGCGGGCGCACGGGCCCAGCGGGT
>CAHJXG010000052.1 GCA_903644035.1 Rhodospirillales bacterium | reverse complement strand
CGTGGACAGCGCCCGCGGCCTGATCCGCGCCGTCGCCGCCGCCCGGCCCGGCAGCGCCGTCAAGCTGTCCGTGCGCCGCAGCGGGCAGAGCTTCGACCTGCCGGTCACGGTCGGCCGCCGCGTCCAGGAGGCGCCGAGCTGAGCCATGCGCATCCTGGTGGTCGAGGACGATACGGACGTGGCGGGCTTCGTGATGAAGGGCCTGCGGGAGGCCGGGCACGAGACGGCGCAGGCCGGCAACGGCGCGGACGGCCTGTCGCTGGCGACCCGGGAGCCGTTCGACGCCATCATCCTGGACCGCATGCTGCCCGGCGGAATGGACGGCCTGGGCGTGCTGGAAACGCTGCGCGCGCGGGACAACCAGACGCCGGTGCTGTTCCTGTCGGCCATGGTCGGCGTGGACGACCGCGTGCGCGGCCTGCAGGCCGGCGGCGACGACTATCTGACCAAGCCGTTCGCGTTCAGCGAGCTGCTCGCCCGGGTCGAGGCGCTGATGCGCCGGGGCCGCGCGGCGCAGGGCGCGACGCGGCTCATGGTCGGCGACCTGGAGATGGACCTGCTGTCCCGCACGGTGCGCCGCCGCGGGCGGAAGATCGACCTGCAGCCGCGGGAGTTCCGCCTGCTGGAGTTCCTGATGCGGCACGCTGGCCAGGTGGTGACGCGCACCATGCTGCTGGAAGGCGTCTGGGACTACCATTTCGATCCGCAGACCAACGTGATCGACGTGCACGTGTCCCGGCTGCGCCAGAAGATCGACAAGCCGTTCGACGCGGCGTCCATCCAGACCGTCCGCAGCGCCGGCTACATGCTGCGCGCCGAGTAGCGTCGGTGCGGCCCATCGTCGCCGGGCTGCGCCGCATGTTGCGCTCGGCGGGTGTGCGCCTGGCGCTGGCCTATGCCGGGCTGTTCGCCCTGAGCGTGCTGACGCTGATGCTGTTCCTGTGGTGGGCCACGATCGGCCTGCTGAACGGCCAGGTGGACGCCGTGATCCGCGCCGATGCCCAGATGCTGTCCAGGCGATGGCAGGATGGCGGCACGGCGGCGCTGCTGGCGAACATCGTGACGCGCCTGGCCGGCGATGCCGACGACGACGCGGTCTATCTCCTGCTCGACCCGTCGGGCCAACGCCTGGGCGGGAGCCTTCCGGCATGGCCCGCGGAGGTGGCCGAGGAGGGCGTCGTCTATGAGCTGCCGATCCGGCATCACGGGGAGGCCAGCCTGGCCCGGCTTCGCCGCTTCACGCTGCCCGACGGCACGGCGCTGCTGGTGGGGCGCGACGTGCAGACCCGCGCCGCGCTGCAGCGCCTGCTGACCAACATGCTGGCCTGGGCGCTGGTGCCGGTCGGCATCCTCGGGCTGGCCGGCGCGCTCACGGTGCGGCGGATGTTCACGCGCATGACGGGGCATGTCACGGAAACCGCGGCGGCGATCTCGGCCGGCGAGCTGCCGCCGCGCATCCGGCTGTCGGGCCGGGAGGACGAGTTCGACCGGCTGGCGGCGACGTTCAACGACCTGCTGGACCGCGTCACCCGGCTGATGGACGGCGTGCGCCAGGTGTCGGACGCCATCGCGCACGACCTGCGCACCCCGATCACCCGCGCCCGCGCCCGGCTGGAGGACGCGGCGGTCCATGCCGGAAGCACGGCCGAGCTGCGCGCCGCGGTGGAGCGCGCGGTCGTGGACCTCGACGGCGTCACCGCGGTGTTCCAGGCCCTGCTGCGCATCGCGGAGATCGAGGCGGGCGCCGGGCGCTTCGCCTTCGCGACGCTGGACGTCGGCCCGCTGCTGGCGGACCTGGCCGAGCTTTACGGCGCCGTCGCGGAGGAGCGCGGCCTGACGCTGGCGCTGCAAACCGCCAGGCCGCTGCCGGCTTGGGGCGACCGGGAACTGATCCAGCAGGCGGTGGCGAACCTGCTGGACAACGCGATCAAGTTCTCGCCGGTGGGCGGCACGGTCACGCTGCGGGCACGCCGCATCCCCGGCGCATGGCCGGAGGCGCTGGAGATCGCGGTGCTCGACCAGGGGCCGGGCATCCCGCCGCTGGACCAGGCCCGCGCGACCGACCGGTTCTTCCGCGGCGAGTCCGCGCGCAGCACGCCGGGCTTCGGCCTGGGGCTGACGCTGGTGCAGGCGGTGGCGGGGCTGCATGGCGGCACCTTCCGCCTGATCGACGCATCGCCGGGGCTGCAGGCGCTGCTGACGCTGCCGGCCAGCCGTCAGTCGTCCTTTGACACGTCAGAGGCCCGTAGGCGCGGTTTCGCGGCGGAAGGTGACCACCAGAACGTCCCGGTGAGCGGGCTGCTCCGGATCTAGCGGCTGCACCGGCGTCACGCCGTGGAACACGCGGTGATCGTCCACCAGCGCCGCGTCCATCGGCGCCTCCAGGGTGAAGCTGCCGAGCAGCGTGCGGTCCAGGCCGTGGATGCTGGTGGTACCCGACGCGATGTTGACCCGGCCGATCATCAGCACGAGCACCCAGTCCACGCCGTCCTGGTGCATGCCCTCGGGCGTCGGCTGACCGGACTGGTCGGGACGGGCCTCGATGCGGAACTGGTGCGCCTCGACGTGCCAGGCGGGCGCCGGGGTCAGGCCGTCGAACAGGGCGTGGCAGGTGCGCAGGATCGCCTGGAACGCGGCCGACCCGGCGGCGGCGGCCGTGACGGGGTCGAACCAGCGGGCGATGCCGCCGTTCAGCGCGTTGTAGTCGCGGCTCTGGTAGTGCGGCTGGTCCGGCTTGCGCGTGATGCCCGCCCCGCTCACGGCGAACGCGGCGTGCCGGCGCTTCCGGTAGCGCCCGCCATCGGCCATGTAGGTGTCGAGGCCCAGGTCGTCCCAGCTGCGGGCGAAGCTATCCCAGTCGGACAGCCCGGCCGGCCGCAACGCGTCCGCCATCGCCGGCGCCTGCACGAAGGCGTAGCCGCGATCACGCAGCGCCGCCGCCCAAGGGTTGTCGCTCATGCCACTTTTTCCTGAACTGGGGCTGCTGCCACCGGGTCTGCTGCCGGCCCGGGCACCGCGCTCAGCACGCGGTATGAGGTGAGCGGGCTTTCGATCGCAAGCTCGTCGAAGCGCAGTTTCACCCGGCGGTTCAGCTCGCGGCCCACCGACCAGCGGCTGGCGGGCTGCGTCTTCATCCGCACGCGCAGCACCCAGGCCGCATCGACGAACTTCTCGATGCCCATGACGTCCAGCTCCTCCAGCACCAGCGAGCCCCATTTCGGATCGCTCCGCATCTCGGCGGCGAGGTCGCGCAGCACCGGGATGACGTGGGCCGGCTCCTCGTTCAGGCCCACGCTGATGTCGAGCAGCGCGTAGCCGTAGTCGCGGGTCTGGTTGGTGACGGTCGTCACCGCGCTGAACGGCACGATGTGGACGGAGCCGTCCACCGCGCGCAGGCGGATGGTGCGGATCGACAGCGCCTCCACCGTGCCGGTCAGGCCGCCGAGCGTCACGATGTCGCCGACCTGCATCGCGTTCTCCAGCAGCAGGAACAGGCCGGTGATCAGGTCCCGCACCAGCGTCTGCGACCCGAAGCCGACCGCGATGCCGATCACCCCGGCGCCGGCCAGCAGCGGCGCGACGTTGACCCCAAGCTCGCTCAGCACGACCAGCGCGACCACCAGCAGGATGGCGATCAGCAGCATCGTGCGCAGCATCGGCAGCAGCGTGCGCAGCCGACCGGCCCGGGCCAGGTGCGCCTGCGCGGACAGGCGCGCGAGGTGCTGGGCGATCGCGGCGTTCACGCCCTCCCAGACCAGCACCGCGAGCGCGACGGTGACGACGATGACCGTGAGCGCCGAGGCCACGCGCCCGCCCAGGCCGTTGCGCACCAGCCACTCCGCCACGCCGAGGTTCCATGCCTCCAGCAGCGCCAGGATTGTGGCGACGGTCAGCACGGCCATGATGGCGGCGCGCAGCAGGGGTTGGTAGAGCGAGGTGCGCTCGGCCAGCCCCGGGTGGCGGGCCAGCAGCGCCGGGTCGAAGCGCAGCGCGCGGTCGAGGCCGCCGATCAGCACGATCCCGGCCAGCCGGGACGCCAGCATGATGGCAAACGTCACCAGGCAGAAGTGGATGAGCCGGACGTAGCCGTTGCGCAGCTCCGCGGCCCAGACCAGCCAGAGCGCCGCGAGGAGGAAGACGGCGATCAGGTGCCAGACGTCGGCCAAGCGGTTCAGCAGCGACGCCCGCACGCCCTCCGTGTGCCCGAACCCACGGATCACGGCCGCCACGTGCGAGCGCGATTGCAGCACGGCCACGATCAGGCAGCCGTGCAGGACCAGCGCGAACAGCTTCAGCAGCGCGTCATGCGCGGTCTGATACATGCCGAACAGCAGCCCGACCTCGGCCAGCACGTAGCCGGTGACGGCGACCGCGAGGACCCGGCGGATCCACCGGGTCAGGAACCCCGCCGCCCAGTCCGAGACGTGCAGCAGCCGCAGCCGGGGCGCGGACGGCGAGACCAGCATCGCCGTGACGCTCAGCGAGGCCCGGCTCAGGACATAGGCGTTGAGAACCTCCTGGATGGCGAGCCGGGTGATCGCGGGTTCGCCAAGGCCGGTGCCGAGCAGCAGGATCGCGGTCGCGGCGAAGGCGGCGATCGGCAACAGATCCAGCAGCAGGCGTCCGGCCAGATACGGCAGCCGCCGCAGCGTGCCCACCGCCCGGCTGAGCTGGTGGCTCTCGTCCTGCTCGGTCTCGCCGGCTTCGGCCGCGGCCAGCCCGGATTCGGGCGTCGGCAAGGGGGCGTCGATCGGGTCCGCAATGGCGGGGGTCCACGCGCCCAGGACGACGCGCATCCGGCGCAGCAGCCGGATGGCGGCGAGTTCGACGACGATCCCGCTGCCGATGACGACCGCGAGCCGCCAGAGCGCATCGAGCGCGCGGGCGCGGAAGTCCGCACTCTGGGCCTGGGTCTCGATCCAGCGCCACAGCAGCGGCAGGTCGTTCACCGAACGGATCGCCGTCGCGAGCTGCGATCCTGTCCTGGCGATGGCGGTCGCGGTCTGGTCAACGACCTGGGCGCCCAGGCTATCGGGCTTGAGCGGCAGGATCTGGCTCGGCGGGGCGGACGCCTCGGGCGCAGCCGGGCCTGCGGGCGCGGGCGC
>CAHJXG010000051.1 GCA_903644035.1 Rhodospirillales bacterium | reverse complement strand
CCCAGCACTACCGGCCCGGCGACCCCGACCACCTGCTCCCGCTCGAACTCGCCCGCCACGGCATCGACCCGCTGACCGTCGAAACCGTCATCCTGACCCACCTCCACAACGACCATGTCGGCGACGCGCCCCTGTTCCCGAACGCCACCTTCCACGTGCAGCTCCGGGAATTGCAGGAGGCCGTCTGCCCCGTGCCGTTCCAGCGGGCCATCTATGAGGTCAACCAGCCCGGCCACCTTCCGCCCTGGGTCCACATCCTCGGCCGCTACGTCCCGCTCGAGGGCGACAGCGCCATCATGCCCGGCCTCTCGACCGTCATGCTGCCGGGCCACACGGGCGGCTCGCAGGGCGTCCTGGTCGAGACCGCGGACGGCCCGTACCTGCTGCCCGGCGACCTCGTGCCGCTGCGGGAGAACTGGCCGGGCGACGGCACCCGGATCCCCAACGGCAACCACACCGACCTGTATGCCTGCGAGCGCAGCTTCTGCCGCCTCGGGACCCTCGGCGCCCGCGTGCTGCCCTCGCACGACCCCCGCGTGTTCGACCACCCCGCATACCCCGCCGCCTGAGCCAGTACGTAAACCATAAGAAACGAATGGGAGGTTGCCTTGCTCTCTCGCTGGACCCGCCTGCTGCCGGTCATGATGGTCGCCTTCATCATCGCCTTCATGGACCGCACCAACATCGGCTTCGCCATCCCCACCATGGGCGCGGAGCTGAAGCTCGATCAAAGCGCCCTCGGCTTCGCATCAGGCGTGCTGTTCCTGGGCTACGGCATCTCGCAGCCCCTGGGCGGCTGGATCGCCGACCGCGGCTACGGCCGTGCCCTCATCGCCGTCCTCATGCTGCTGTGGGGCGCGGCCGAGATCGCCCTGGGTTTCATCGAGACGCCCACCCAGCTTGCCGTCGTCCGCTTCGCCCTCGGCTTCTTCGAGGGCGGCATCTTCCCGACCATGCTGCTGTTCGTCCGCACCTGGTTCGCACCCTCCGAGCGCGCCCGCGCCAACGGCGTCTGGCAGCTCGCCTACCCCCTGGCCGCCGTGCTCAGCGGCCCCATCGCCGGCTACGTGCTGGAGCATGGCACCTGGCGCACCCTGTTCATCGTCGAGGGCATCTTCCCTGTCGTCTGGGCCGCCGTCTGGCTGTGGGGCGTCGCCGCATCGCCGCAGGCCGCCCGCTGGCTGAGCACCGCCGACCGCACCGCCCTGCTCGCCCGGCTGGAGGCGGAGCCGGAGCTGCCGGCGGCCGCCGACACCGGCTCCACCCTCGCGGCGCAGATGGCCCGGCGCTCGGTGCTGATCTTCTGCGTCGCCGTGTTCTTCTGGAACATCGGCTTCCTGGGCTTCATCATCTGGCTGCCCAGCGTCCTCCACCAGGATGCAAGCCTCAGCCAGACCGCCATCGGCTGGCTCAGCGCCGTGCCGTTCGCGGCCGCCATCGTCGCCATGCAGTTCCTCACCCGCTGGTCCGACCGGACCCGGGACCGCCGCACTTTCGCCGCCTGGCCCATCCTGATCTGCGGCGCTGCCCTGCTGGTCGCCGCGCTGACCTACGCGAGCAACGGGCTGATCGGGAACATGGCCCTGCTCACCCTTGCCGGCGCGATGCTCTACGGGTCGCAGCCTGTCCTGTGGTCGATCCCCGGCGACATCGTGCCGCGCCACCTGGCCGGCGCCGTGTCGGGCATCATGAACGGGATCGGGGTCCTCGGCGCCTTCGTGGGGCCGTTCGTCGTGGGTTACGTACGCACGCTCTCCAACAGCTTCTCCGTGGGCCTGGCCGTCCTCGGGGTCTCCCTCTGCCTGGCAGGCACGCTCATCGCCATGATCACCGAAGCCGGTCCCAGTCGGTCCCCATCCCGGCTGCCCGGCGCCGCCGCTGCAGGAGCACGCGGACGCTCCTAAGCTCTGGACCCACAAAGGTTATGGGATGACGCGAGGTGGCGTGCCTCACCCTGTCCTGCCGAACGGAGAGGGTGATAGCGCAGGGCTCCTGGTCGAGCGACGTGCAATGGGCGCAGCTGTCACCGTTGTCGCCGAGCAAGCGTCAGCTGCCGGCCATGAGGCCACCGCCTGGCCAGGACGACGTTTCCAGAGCCGAGCCACCCGTCCGCGGCTACGATGCCGGGTGCAGGGATCGAACCCGCGACCCCCTGATTACAAATCAGGTGCTCTACCATCTGAGCTAACCCGGCGCATCTCGATGGTGTAGCAATCAGGGTGCCCCCTGCCAACCTCGGCGGTGCTCGTCAGCATGAGGCGCCTTAAGCCAGCAACGGATCGCCTCCCATGAACTTACGCCGCCGGCGCTGCATCAGAGTCCAGGCGAGCTTGGTGCCCAGCACGGACAGTCGTCCCCGTGGCGGAAGGCCCACGGATTTCAGCACCATTCCCATGCTGCGCTCGATGTGGCGCAGGCGGTAGAAGCCCATGGCCCGGCCCATGTACGCGGCGATGCAGCGGTCATGCGCGTAGGCCAGGCTCTCCGGCTCATTCCCGCAATGGAAGGCATAGGCCAGCTCGTCGTCCTCGCTCTCAGTGATCCGGCCGGCGGCGATGCGCAGCCGGGTCAGCAGGCTGAGGTTCTCCCGGACCAGATAGCGGCGCATGTGGTCATAAAACAGCTTGAAATGGCGATACTCATCGGCGGCGATCAGCCGGCAGACCTGCTGCAGCACAGGCTCCTGCGAGGCGTCGGCCAGTGCCGTGTAGTAGCTGCTGGTTCCCGTCTCCACCATGCAGCGGGCGATCAGCTCCCCGGTGCGCGATCCCCGGATCGAGGCATCGGCATCGAGCGGCAGCTTGTAGCCGGACCGGTAGCGCAGGAAGGCCGCCTCGAAGTCCCAGGCGGGATCGGCGAGCATCGCCCATTTGCCCAGCGCGTCGCCGTGCTGGACTTCCTCGACCGCCCAATTGTCGGTGGCACCGCGGAAATCCGGGTCGTCCCGGAACACGCGGCCGAGATAGACCGCGTAGTCCATTCCGTTCCGCTCGACCATGGCGGCCGCCTTGACGAGCGGAATAATGCCGGGATCGACGAGAGCCGGGTCAAACCGATCCCAGGCAACGTCTGCAATCCGCCAATGCTTCATCCGAGGGCTGTCTCAATCCAGTTTGACGGCCATCATAGGCCGGCATGACAGCCGCGATAACAAAGGTCATGACGCCCGGTTGCCAGCCCGGCAACACGGGCAACCATCATGTTGCCGTAAGGTTACAGGTTCAGGCGGCCTCGGCGGCGGCGACCATCGCGCGGGCGGCCTGCTGGCGCTGCATCGCCGCGTCCAGTGCGGGAATGTCCGCCTTGTCCGCCGCGGCATAGGCGGCGTTCGCTTCGGCCAACCGTGCCTCGGCGGCGCTGCGGGAGACCTCGGCGACCGCCACGGCCTCGTCGGCCAGCACGGTGCAGCGCTCCGGCGTGACCTCGGCGAAACCGCCGCTGATATAGAGGCGCTGGGTGACCCGGCCGCCCTCATGCAGGGCGATCGTGCCGCCCTGGAGCAGCACGATCATCGGCGCATGGCCCGGCAGCACGCCCATCTCCCCCTCGGCCGCCGGGATCACGGCCATATCCACCGGCTGCGACAGCAGCAGCCGGTCGGGGCTGACGATCTCCAGCAGCGTCGGCATCAGGCGGCGACCTTCATGCCCTCGGCCTTCTTCACCGCGTCCTCGATGGTGCCGACCATGTAGAACGCGGCCTCCGGCAGGTGGTCGTACTCGCCGTCGACGATGGCCTTGAAGCTTCGCACGGTGTCCGCGATGGGCACGAAGATGCCGGGACTGCCGGTGAACACCTCGGCGACGTGGAACGGCTGCGACAGGAACCGCTCGATGCGCCGGGCGCGGGCGACGACCAGCTTGTCGTCCTCGCTCAGCTCGTCCATGCCCAGGATGGCGATGATGTCCTGCAGGCTCTTGTAGGTCTGCAGCACGCGCTGCACCTCGCGGGCGACCTCGTAGTGCTCCTGCCCGACAATGCGGGGGTCGAGGCTGCGCGAGGTGGAGTCGAGCGGGTCGACGGCCGGGTAGATGCCCTTCTCGGAGATGGCGCGGTTCAGCACCGTGGTCGCGTCCAAGTGGGCGAAGCTCGTGGCCGGCGCCGGGTCGGTCAGGTCGTCCGCCGGCACGTAGATGGCCTGCACGGAGGTGATGGAGCCCTTCTTCGTGCTGGTGATCCGCTCCTGCAGCGCGCCCATGTCGGTGGCGAGCGTCGGCTGGTAGCCCACGGCCGACGGGATGCGGCCAAGCAACGCCGACACCTCGGCGCCCGCCTGGGTGAAGCGGAAGATGTTGTCCACGAAGAACAGCACGTCCTGCCCCTCCTCGTCGCGGAAGTACTCCGCGAGCGACAGGCCCGACAGCGCCACGCGCGCCCGGGCGCCCGGCGGCTCGTTCATCTGGCCGTACACCAGGGCCACCTTGCTGCCCTCCGTCGTGTTCTCACCGAGCTTGATGACGCCCGCGTCGATCATCTCGTGATACAGGTCGTTGCCCTCGCGGGTGCGCTCCCCCACGCCGGCGAACACCGACACGCCGCCATGCGCCTTGGCGATGTTGTTGATGAGTTCCTGGATCAGCACCGTCTTGCCGACGCCCGCGCCGCCGAACAGCCCGATCTTGCCGCCCTTGAGGTAGGGCGCCAGCAGGTCCACGACCTTGATCCCGGTCACCAGGATTTCCGAGCTGGTCGCCTGGTCCTCGAAGGACGGCGCCATGCGGTGGATCGGGTAGCGCATGGCGGCGTTCACCGGGCCACGGTCGTCGATGGGCTCCCCGATGACATTGAGGATGCGGCCCAGCGTCTCCGGCCCGACGGGCACGCTGATCGGCGCGCCGGTGTCGATCACCTCGCTGCCGCGCACCATGCCGTCCGTGCTGTCCATGGCAATGCAGCGCACGGTCTTCTCGCCCATCTCCAGCGCCACTTCGAGCACGAGTGTGGCGTCGCCGTTCTTGGCATGCAGCGCGTTCTGGATGAAGGGCAGCTCGCCTTCGAACTGCACGTCCACGACGGCGCCCAGCACCTGCGTCACGCTGCCGACGTTGTTCTTCGCCATTGTTACATTCCTTCCCTGACCAACCCTAAAGCGCCTCGGCGCCCGAGATGATCTCGATCAATTCCCTGGTGATGTTCGCCTGGCGCGTGCGGTTGTAGTTCAGCGTCAGGCGGTTGATCATGTCGCCGGCGTTGCGGGTCGCGTTGTCCATCGCGGACATGCGCGCGCCCTGCTCGCCGGCCGCGCTCTCGATCAAGGCGCGGAACAGCTGGATGGCCATGTTGCGCGGCAGCAAGGCCGCGAGGATCGCCTCCTCGTCCGGCTCGAACTCGTACTGCGCCTGCGGACCGGCCGGCTTCTCGGCCGGGGCAGCCTCCGGCATGGGCAGCGGGACCAGCCGGGCCTCTGTCGGCACCTGGCTGATGACCGACACGAACCGGTTGTAGACGATGGTGCACACGTCGAACTCGCCCGCCGCGAGCATGGCGGTGATGCGCGCCGCCACCTCGTCCACGTCGGAGAACTCGACGCGCTTCTTGCCGGCGAAGCTGTATTCGCCGATCAGCCGATCCGCATACTCGCGGCGCAGGTAGTCGCGCCCCTTGCGGCCCACGGTGATGACGCGGACCGTCTTGCCCTCGCCCTCAAGCCGCAGGATGGCGGCGCGCGCGGCGCGGCCGACGTTGGTGTTGAAGCCGCCGGCCAGGCCCCGGTCCGCCGTCACCACCACCAGCAACTGCACCTGGTCGCGCCCGGTGCCGATCAGCATCCGCGGCGCGTTCGGCGACCCGGCGGCGCTCACCGCCAGCGCCGCCAACATGCGCTGCATCCGCTCGGCGTAGGGCCGCGCGGCCTCCGCCTGCGTCTGCGCCCGCTTCAGCTTGCTCGCCGCCACCATCTTCATGGCGGAAGTGATCTTGCGGGTGGACTTGACGCTGTTGATCCGCGCCCGGAGCGCCTTGAGGCTCGCCATCAGGCGAAGTTCTTGGTGAAGCCGTCCATGAAGGACACCAGGGTCTTCTCGACGTCGGGCTTCATCTCGCGGCTGTCGCGGATGCCGTCCAGCACGCTCGGCTCCTTGACCTTCAGCTCGGAGATCATACGCCGCTCGAACTCGCCGATCTTGCCGATGGCGATGCCGTCCAGGTAGCCCTTGGTGCCGGCATACAGGCTGATGACCTGCTCCTCCACCGGCATCGGGCTGTACTGCGGCTGCTTCAGCAGCTCGGTGAGCCGCGCGCCGCGCGCCAGCAGCTTCTGCGTGGAGGCGTCGAGGTCGCTCGCGAACTGCGCGAAGGACGCCATCTCGCGATACTGCGCCAGCTCCAGCTTGATCGAGCCCGCGACCTTCTTCATCGCCTTGATCTGCGCCGAGGAGCCGACGCGCGACACCGAGAGGCCGACGTTCACCGCCGGGCGGATGCCGCGGAAGAACAGCTCGGTCTCCAGGAAGATCTGGCCGTCGGTGATCGAGATGACGTTGGTGGGGATGTAGGCCGACACGTCGCCGGCCTGCGTCTCGATGATCGGAAGCGCCGTCAGGCTGCCGGAGCCGTTGGCCGCCGACATCTTGGCCGCCCGCTCCAGCAGGCGGCTGTGCAGGTAGAACACGTCGCCCGGATACGCCTCGCGGCCCGGCGGGCGGCGCAGCAGCAGCGACATCTGGCGGTAGGCGACCGCCTGCTTCGACAGGTCGTC
>CAHJXG010000050.1 GCA_903644035.1 Rhodospirillales bacterium | reverse complement strand
GCGTCGCCGCGCGCCCAGGCGTTGACGAGGACGAGGCTGCCGATGCGGTCCGGACGCCGCAGCGCGAGATCCAGGCCGACCAGGCCGCCCAGCGCGTGGCCGACGAAGTGGCAGCGCGCGACGCCGAGCTCGTCGAGGATTTCGGCCACGTCATCCGCCATGGCGGCGATCGAGTAGGGATCGGGCAACGGCCCGGCGCTCCGCCCGGTGCCGCGCTGGTCGTAGGTTATGACGCGGAACCGCTGGCAAAGCGCCTCAAGCTGCGGCGCCCAGAACGCCCCGGCGCCGCCGAGGCCCGACGACAGCAGCACCGTCCCGCCGCCCAGTTCCTCCCCATGGACCTCGCAATGCATCGCGCGGTCAGGCCGGCGTGCCGACATGCGCCGTGGTGGCGATCTCCACCAGCGCGCCTGGCTTCACCAGGCCGCACTGGATGCAGTAGCGCGCCGGCTTGTCGCCGGGGAAGAACTCGGCATACACGGCGTTGATCGCGGCGTAGTGGGCCCAGTCGGTGATGAAGATCGCGTTGAACGTCACGTCGGCCATGGTGCCGCCGGCGGTCTCGACCACCGACTGGATCGTGGTCAGCACGTGCCGGGCCTGCGCCGCCGGGTCGCCGACGTGCACGACGTTGTTGTCCCGGTCGAACGGCAGGGTGCCGGAGACGTAGAGCACGCCGTCGGCGAGCGCACCCGGCGAGTACGGGGCGAGCGGCTTGCCGCTGCCCGCGGGGATGATCGGCTTCATCGGCATGGCGACGCTGCTCCCTGGGGGTGATCGGTCGTGGAGTGATCAGACGGGGGCGCCTGCAGGACGGCGCCGCAGAAATCGGCCACGGTGGACACCCAGCCGAAGAACGTCTCGATGTTGTAGAGCGCCGCCTCCTGCGCGAACCCCGGACCGGCCTGGTGCGTGGCGTCCGCCAGCACGACGCCGAAGTATTCGAGGTGGAAGGCGTCGCGCAGCGAGGACTCGACGCAGACATTCGTCGCGACGCCGGTGAACACCAGGTTGCGGATGCCGCGGGCGCGCAGCACGCTGTCGATGTTGGTGTTGAAGAACACGCTGTAGCGGGTCTTGGGGATGACGATGTCGCCGGGCCGCGGCGCCAGGGCATCCACGAGGGCGTAGTCCCACCCGCCCTTGGCCAGCAACGTTCCCGTCAGCTCCGGCCGCGCGCGCATCGTCTTCAGCGCGTTGGACTTGTGCCAGTTGGGCGAGCCGGGGCCGCCGGCCTCGATGTAATCGGCGTCCCAGCCGTTCTGCAGGAAGACCACCTGGATGCCGGCGGCGCGGGCCGCCTCCACTGCGGCCACGACCCGTCCGGTGGCCGCCGCCGCGCCCGCGATGTCGAACCCGGCGATGTCGAGGTAGCCGCCGGGCGAGGCGTAGGCGTTCTGCATATCGACGACCACGAGCGCGGTCCTGCCGGGCTCGATGCGGATCGGCTCGGGCCGTGCGGGCAGCACGACCGCGGGGCCGCTCGGCTCCAGGCCGGATATCTGGGTTCCGCTCGCCTCCATCCCGCTCCCTCCGCCGATCACGCAAAGGTCAACGCACGAACTATGCCATATCGCCGCGGCCTGGCCATCCCGCGAAAACGGCAGGCGCTACGCCCCGAACATCGCCTTCTTGATGATCGCGTGCACGCCCCAATTCGCGTCCACCACCTGCGTCACCCCGAAATCCACGCCCACCGAGATCAGCGAGATCGCCTCGTCCTCCGTCAGGCCCTTGGTGTTCATCAGGAACTGCCGCGCCTTGCGGAAGGCGTCGCGCATCGCGAGGTCGAGCGACGACTTCGTGCCGATGTCGTCCTGCGCGGTGGGGCCGAGCTGCCGCAGGTAGTCGGGGTAGCTGAACCCGCACATCAGCCACTCGCTGGCGGTCTCGATCATCGGGAAGTCTAGACCCTCCAGCGGCGTGCCGGCCAGGTCCGCGCGGCGGTGCAGGATGAACTGGAAGGTGCCGGTCATCGAGCACTCGATGGCGGTGCCGCACAGCTCGCTGTCGCCCTGGCTCGCGTGCGGGTCGCCGACCGAGAACAGCGCGCCCTCGACGGCCACCGGGTAGTACATCGTGGCGCCCTTGCCGATGCGCCAGTTGTCGATGTTGCCGCCGAAATAGGCAGGCGGGATGCTGTTCACGAGGCCGGCCTCCCGCGGCGCCACCGTCATGGTGCCGAAATGCGGGCGCACCGGCACCCGGATGTTCTTGAGCACGCCGTGGTTCTCCCGCACCGTCGCGTGGTCGATGGGCACGCCGGGGTAGTCGTAGATCGCGTGCCGCACGCCGGAGGGGTCGGTCTGCGGGGTGTAGGTGAAGTTGTAGACCGCCTGCGCCCAGCTCCGGTCGCTCACCGCGTCGAGTTCGTAGATCGTCACCACCTCCCGCGGCTTAGGCTCGGTCAGCAGGTCCTTGTACTGGAAGCCCCACCAGGCCGCGAGGTTGGTGCCGAAGGCGCGGCCCTTGTAGGCCGGGTTGGCGCAGGGGCGCAGCTTGGTGTCGAGGATGCGGACCTCCAGCACGTCGCCGGGCATGGCGCCGCGAATGGCGACCGGGCCGGTGCAGATGTGCACCCCGGCGCCCCCGCCCGCGCCCACGGCGGCGTCCATCGCGCCGGCGCCGCGCCGGTTCACCGCCTTGCGGTCTCGCGTCCAGGCATAGACGCTCTCGGCGCCGGGATCGCCGTTCACCATGCGCTCCATGTCGTCGCTCGCCTGGTGGGTCAGCGTCTCGATGGTGACGAAGTCGCCCGACGCGATCTCCAGCCGCGGCTTGAGGTCGCGGCTGAAATAGCCCCAATGCACGGTGTCCGCGTTGACCGGCAGGTAATGGTACGACGGCTCGCCCGGCCGGCGCGCGGCGCTGCTCTGCGCGAGCGCGGGCGTGACCAGCGACGCGCCGCCCG
>CAHJXG010000049.1 GCA_903644035.1 Rhodospirillales bacterium | reverse complement strand
GTGCTCTTCCGATCTCAAACCCATTCACCGCCTGGACGGCGGCCAGGTGCGCCTTGCCTGGGAGAGACGCTATCTGTCCCTCTCGGAGCTGACCGATACCCTGGCGCCCGGCCGCAGCATCCAGGCCGACGCCTGGCTGTTCCGCCGGTTGACCCGGGTCCTCGACCGCCGGATGCTGGCCCTGCTCTCCGTGCCGCTTGAGCTGCGCGGCGCCAAGCCGTTCAGCCTAGACCTCAACGTCGGCAGCATCCTCAGCCCTGAGTTCCTGCGCTTCGACGCCGCGCTGCCGGGCGCGCTGCGCGGGCGCGTCGTGCTGGAGCTGCAGCCCGCCGACGTGCTGGCCGATCCCGCCGCCTTCGCCTTTGCCCGGACCTTTGCCCGTGACCGCGGCTACCGCCTGCTGCTGCACGGCGTCACTGCCACCCTGCTGCCGCTGCTGTGCCTGCGGCCCATGGAGCTGGATGTCGTGCAGCTCCGCTGGTCGCCGGGCCTGATGCGGATCGCCCCGGCCCTGCTGCAAGCGGGGGGCACCGAGTGGCTGCTGGGCCGGGCCGACGATGCCGAGGCTGTTCAATGGGGGTGGGACCAGGGGTTCACCCTGTTCCAGGGCCGCGCCGTCGTGGCGACCGAGTAGGACCGGAACAGGGTTCCCGACCGCTGCGCCCGCACACGGCCCTTGGCGAACCGCACCGAGACGCCTAATCCCCGGCCATGCACGCCATCCAAGTCCAGGGCCTGACCAAGCGCTACGGCGATGTGACCGCAGTGGACGGCGTCACCTTCGGCGTGGCGCCCGGCCGCACGCTGGGTCTCCTGGGCGGCAACGGCGCGGGCAAGACCACGACCATCGCCATGCTGCTGGGCCTGCTGATCCCGACCGCCGGCAGCATCCGCATCCTGGGGCACGACATGGCGCGCGACCGGTTCGCGGCGCTGGCGCGGATGAACTTCTCCTCGCCCTACATCGCGCTGCCGTCCCGGCTGAGCGTCGCGGAGAACCTGCGGGTCTATGGCCATCTCTACGGCGTGCGCGGCCTCGAGGCGCGGATAAGCGAGTTGGCAGCGCAGCTCGACCTGACGGACCTGCTGGGCCGTCCGGCCGGCAACCTGTCCGCGGGGCAGAAGACCCGGGTGGCGCTGGCGAAGTCGCTGATCAACCGGCCCGACGTGCTGCTGCTGGACGAGCCGACGGCGAGCCTGGACCCCGACACCGGCGACATGGTGCGAAGCTGGCTCGAACGCTACCGGCGGGAGAGCGGCTGCACCATCCTGCTCGCCTCGCACAACATGGCGGAGGTCGAGCGGCTGTGCGACTCCGTGCTGATGCTGAAGCAGGGACGCATCGTGGACAGCGGCTCGCCGCCGGAGCTGCTGGACCGCTACGGGCGGGACGACCTGGAGCAGGTGTTCCTCGACATCGCCCGGCGCGGCGCGGTCGCGGCATGACGGGCGTCGCGCTGCGCGGCCCGCTGCGGCGCATCTGGGGGCTGATGTACCGGCATCTGGCGCTGTATCGCCGGTCCTGGCCGCGGCTGCTGGAGCTGATGTACTGGCCGGTGCTGCAGATGTGCATCTGGGGCTTCACGGCGAGCTTCCTGGTCGGGCGCGCGGGCGGCGCGGCGGTCGCGACGGCAAGTGCCCTGCTGGGCGGCGTGCTGCTGTGGGAGGTGGCGCTGCGCAGCCAGATGGGCGTCGCGATCAGCTTCCTGGAGGAACTCTGGTCCCGCAACCTCGGCCATGTCTTCGTCAGCCCGATCCGGCCTTGGGAGATGGTGTCGGCGCTGATCGGCATCTCCGTGCTCCGTATGCTGACCGGCGTGCTGCCGGCGATCCTGCTCGCCTTCCTGCTCTATGCCTTCAACCTGTTCGACATGGGACCGGTCGTGGTGCTGTTCTTTGCCAACCTGATGATCATGGGCTGGTGGGTGGCGTTCGGCGTGGTCAGCCTAATCCTCCGCCACGGCGCCGGGGCGGAGGCGCTGGCCTGGTCCGTGCTGTTCGGCTTGACGCCGTTCTCGGCGGTGTTCTACCCGGTGTCCGTCCTGCCCGCCGCGGTGCAGCCGATCGCCCTCGCCCTGCCGTCGTCGCACGTGTTCGAGGGGATGCGGGCGGCGCTTTCGGGCGTGGTGCGCTGGGACCATCTTGCTTGGGCCATCGGCCTCAACGCCGTCTGGATGGCCGCCGGGATCTGGCTGTTCGCAGGCCAGTTCCGCCAGGCCCGGCTGCGCGGCGCACTCTTGAGCATAGGCGAATGATGCCCACCAACTTCTGGCTGATCCGACACGCCATCGTCGCGGAAAACGAGCGTGCCACCCTGTACGGCGTGCGGGACGTCCAGCTTTGCCCCGACAGCCTGGTGGCGCAGGTGCCGATGTACCAGGCGCTGGCCGCACGCCTGCCCCGGCCCGCGGCCTGGTTCTGCACGCCGCTGTCCCGCACGCGCCGCACGGCCGAGGCCATCTTCGCGGCGGGCTACCCGGCGCAGGACCTCGCGGTCGAGCCAGACCTGATCGAGCAGAACCTGGGCGACTACCAGGGCCTGCGCCACGCCGCGCTGCCGCCGCTCCTCACTGCGCCCGCCCATCCGTTCTGGCCGCTGGCCGCCGACGAACGGCCGCCCAATGGGGAGAGCGTCGCCGAGGTGGTGGTGCGCGTCGGGGCAGCGCTGGACCGTTTGGCCCAACACCATGACGGGCGCGACGTCGTCATCGTGAGCCATGGCGGCGCCATCCGGGCCGCCGTCGCCCACGCCATGGACATCGACGCCCACCGCGCCCTGCATCTGTCCGTCTACAATCTGTCCCTGACCCGGCTGGAGCGCCTGCCGGAGGGCTGGCGCGTGGCCTCCGTCAACGAGTCGCCGGGCTTCGAGGACCAAATCGGTTGAGGCGACGCTTCAACAGTGCTTGGTAACGCCATAATCCGGCGCTAGGATCGCGTATCTCAAGAAGGAAGAGGCCCGATGGTCCGTATGGTTCTGCTGGCCGTGCTGAGCCTGGCGCCGCTGGCCGCGCACGCGCAGTCCGAGCAGCAGCAGCTTGTGGACCGCGCCACGCTCGCGGCGCAGCAGATGCTCAACAACCGGGACGGCACCGACGCGCAGTATGTGCTGAAACGTGCCCGCGCGGTGATGATCTGCCCGCAGGTGTTCAAGGCGGGCTTCCTGCTGGGCGGCCAGGGCGGGAGCTGCGTGCTCGTGGCGCGGGACGGCGCTGGGTCGTGGTCGGCGCCGGCGTTCTACGGCCTCGGCGGCGGCAGCATCGGCTTCCAGGCGGGTATCCAGGACGCGGAGGTCATGCTGATGATCATGTCGGACAAGGGGCTGGGCGCCGTCATGGACAGCCAGTTCAAGCTGGGCGCCGATGCCAGCGCGACCTTCGTGGACCTGGGCGGCGGGATCGAGGGCGCGACCACGGCAGCACTCCGCGCCGACATCGTGGGCTTCACCCGGGCGCGCGGGCTTTATGCCGGCATCTCCCTGAGCGGCAGCCTGCTGAGCAGCAAATCTGACTGGAACGCGGCCTATTACGGCCGGCCCGTGGCGGCGCAGCAGATCGTCCTCGGCATGGAGGCGACGAACCCGGCGGCCGACCCGCTGCGGCAGGTGCTGATCCAGTTCGGCCAGCAGGCCGAGCCGCCGCCCCCTCCGGCCCTGCCGGCGCCCGTGCCGCTGCAGCCCCTGCCCCGGTCCGCGCCGATCCAGCAGCAGCCGCTGGGC
>CAHJXG010000048.1 GCA_903644035.1 Rhodospirillales bacterium | reverse complement strand
CAATGCGGAGCGGCATCTGGTGGCCCCCGGCGACAAGTGGGCCAAGCGGCGGGCCGGCGCGTTCGACCGCGTGCTGGTCGATGCCCCCTGCACCGGCACCGGCACCTGGCGCCGCAACCCCGATGCCCGCCTGCGCCTGCGCCCGCTCGACCTTGAGGAGCTGGTGCCGAAGCAGGCGGCGATCATGGATGACGCCGCCCGGTTGGTGCGGCCCGGCGGACGGCTTATCTATGCGACGTGCTCCCTTCTGCTCGAGGAGAATGAGGCCCAGGTGGACAGCTTTCTCGCCCGCACCCCCGGTTTCGCCGTCGTGCCGTTGCCGGCTGCCTGGGTCCTGCCGGCCCCGGCGCCCGGCCCTGGGCCTTACCTCTCCCTGACCCCGCTGCGCCACGGCACCGACGGCTTCTTCGCGGCGGTGCTGGAGCGCGCGGCGTGATCCGCGTGCGCCGCGCCTTGACGGCGGACGCCCCGTCGATTGGCGCGGTCCACGTCACCGCCTGGCGCAACGCCTACGCCGGCATCCTGCCGAGCGGCTATCTCACCGGGCTGTCGATGCCGCGCCAGGCCGCGCAGTACGACGCGTCGATCCGGGCCGGCGACGGCGTCTACGTCGCCATCGCCGCACGGCCCGGCGCCGCGGCCGGGGTGGTCGGCTTCGTCACCGTCGGCCGCCCCCGGGTCCGAGGCCTGGCGGAGGGCGAGGTGCAGACGCTGTATGTCCTCGACGACTGGCGGGAGCACGGCCTGGGGCGGCGGTTGCTGGCGGCAGGCGCCGCGCACCTCAAGGCGGCCGGCTGCCGCAGCGCGTTCCTCTGGGTGCTGCGCGACAATCCCAGCCGCTGGTTCTACCAGCGCCTGGGCGGGCGTCCGGCCGCGGAATCGGACACCCGGGTGGCGGGCGTCGCGATCCCGCAGGTGGCCTTCGTGTGGGACCCCATCGACCCGTTGCTCGCCGCGGCGCCGCAGGCATGAGGAACATCGCTTGCCGTCCGGCCCCCGCCATGGTGGAACCCGCGACATGACCCAGCCCGTCCCCGCGATCCCGGCCCAGGACCGGGTGCTGATCCTGGATTTCGGCAGCCAGTTCACCCAGCTGATCGCCCGCCGCGTCCGCGAGTCCGGGGTCTACTGCGAGATTTTTCCGGCCGATGTCGCCCCTGAGCGCATTGCCGCCTTCGGCGCCCGCGCCTTCATCCTTTCGGGCGGCCCGGCCAGCGTGACGGAGGGCGCCGGCCCTCGCGTGCCGCAGGTGGTGTTCGACACCGGCCTGCCCGTACTCGGTATCTGCTACGGCCAGCAAGCCATGTGTGCGCAGTTGGGCGGCGAGGTCAGCATAAGCGACCATCATGAGTTCGGCGCCGCGGTGGCGGAGGTCACGGACGACTGCGCGCTGTTCCATGGCATCTGGCCGCCGGGCGCCCGCGAGCAGGTGTGGATGAGCCATGGCGACCGCGTCACCCGCCTTCCGCCTGGCTTCCGCGTGGTCGCGCGAAGCGAAGGCGCGCCGTTTGCCGTGATCGCCGACGATGACCGCCGGTACTATGGCACCATGTTCCACCCGGAGGTCGTGCACACCCCGCATGGCCGGCAGCTGCTGCACAACTTCACCCATCGCGTCGCCGGCCTGTCGGGCGATTGGAGCATGGCGGGGTTCCGCGACGCGCAGATCGGGCGCGTCCGCGCCCAGGTCGGCGCCGGCCGGGTCATCTGCGGCCTGTCCGGCGGGGTCGACAGCTCCGTGGCCGCGGCGCTGATCCACGAGGCCGTGGGCGACCAGCTGACCTGCATCTTCGTCGATAGCGGCCTGCTGCGGCAGGGGGAGGCGGAGGAGGTCGTGAAGACCTTCCGCGACCGGTTCAACATCAGGCTGGTGCACCGCGACGCCGCCGACCTGTTCCTCTCGCAACTGGACGGCGTGACCGATCCAGAAGCCAAGCGGAAGACCATCGGCCGCGTGTTCATCGAGGTGTTCGAGCAAGAGGCCGCCCACATCGGCGGCGCCGACTTCCTGGCGCAGGGCACGCTCTATCCCGACGTGATCGAGAGCATCAGCGCCCATGGCGGCCCGAGCGTCACCATCAAGTCGCACCACAACGTCGGCGGCCTGCCGGAGCGGATGCGCATGAAGCTGGTGGAGCCGCTGCGGGAGCTGTTCAAGGACGAGGTGAGGGCACTCGGCCGGGAACTCGGCGTGCCCGGGCACATCGTCGGGCGCCACCCGTTCCCCGGGCCGGGCCTGGCGATCCGCATCCCCGGCGCCGTCACCCGCGAGCGGCTGGATATCCTGCGCCGGGCCGACGCGGTGTTCCTGGAGGAGATCCGCGCCGCCGGGCTGTATGACGCGATCTGGCAGGCGTTCGCCGTGCTGCTGCCGGTGCGGACCGTGGGCGTGATGGGGGACGGGCGCACCTACGACAACGCCTGCGCGCTCCGCGCCGTCACCAGCGTGGATGGCATGACGGCGGAGGTCTATCCGTTCGACATGGCGTTCCTCACGCGCACCGCGACGCGCATCGTGAACGAGGTCCGCGGCATCAACCGCGTGACCTACGACATCACCAGCAAGCCGCCGGGCACGATCGAGTGGGAGTAACCGCATTGGTTAGGAAAGAACAATGACCAGGAAGACCGGCCGCCATTTCTTCGCCAACCCGGGGCCGACCAACATCCCGGATTCGGTGCTGCGGGCGATGGACCGCCCCTCGATCGACTTCCTGGACCCCGAGTTCATCGAGGTGTTCGACACCGCGGTCGCCGGGCTGAAGCGGGTCCTGGGCACGTCGGGCGAGGTGTTCCTCTACACGGCGTCCGGCCACGGCGCGTGGGAGGCGACGCTCGTCAACCTGCTCTCGCCCGGCGACACCGTGCTGATCCTTGAATCCGGCTGGTTCAGCGAGGGCTGGGCCACGATGGCGCAGAAGTTCGGCCTGCAGGTGCAGACCGTCGCGGCGGACTGGCGGCGCGGCGTCGATCCCCAGGCAGTGTCGGCGGCGCTGCGGGCCGACTCCGGGCACGCGATCAAGGCCGTGCTGGCCGTGCACAACGAGACCGCGACGGGCCTCGCGATGCCGCTGGCGGAGGTCCGCGCCGCCATCGACGCGGCCGCCCACCCGGCGCTGCTGCTGGTGGACACGATCTCGTCCCTCGGCTCGCTTGAGTTCCGCATGGAGGAATGGGGCATCGACGCGGTGGTGGGCGGCAGCCAGAAGGGCCTGATGCTGCCGGCCGGGTTCAGCTTCACCGCGGCGTCGCCCAAGGCGATGCAGGCCCATGCCGCCGCCCGGCTGCCCCGGCACTACTTCGACTGGACGGTGATGCTCGGCCGCCCGTCGCGCAGCTTCGTCGGCACCATTCCCATCAGCCTGTTCTACGGCCTGCGCGAGAGCCTGCGGCTGATCGAGCTGGAGGGCCTGGCCCAGGTCGTCGCCCGTCATCACCGCCTGGCGGAGGCGACGCGCCGGGCCGTGCGGGTCTGGTCCGGCAACGACGGGCCACAGCTGTATTGCCTCGACCCGGCCCGCCTGTCGGACAGCGTGACCGCGGTGCTGATGCCGGAGGGGTTCAACGCCGACACGGTGCGGCGGACGGCGCTGGACCGGTTCAACGTCTCGACCGGCGGTGGCCTGGGCCGACTCGGCGGCACGCTGTTCCGCATCGGCCACATGGGCGACCTG
>CAHJXG010000047.1 GCA_903644035.1 Rhodospirillales bacterium | reverse complement strand
GCGCCCGACGCGGCGCCAGCGGCGAAGCTCGGCTCGCTCCAGCGCGCCAGCGCCTGCGTGCTGCGGCCGAAGGCGCCGGTCTTGAACAGCGCGCCGCCGCGCAGCAGGATCTCGTTGCCGGCGAACATCGTGCCGGCCAGGAACAGCGGGATGATGTAGTAGTACAGCCGGAACACCACGATGGCGCCGAGGATCTGCGGCGGCTGCAGATAGGGTTCGAGGCCCAGCAGCATGGCGGTGTCGAACACGCCAAGCCCGCCGGGCACGTTCGCCGCCAGCCCCGCGGTGTAGGACGCCACGTACACGCCGAGAAACCGCAGGTAGGTCAGTCCCGGGACGTCGGGCAGCAACTGATAGAAGATCGCCGCCGTCACCGCGACATCGACGGTCGCGAGCGTCACCTGCACGATGGCCATGCGCCAGTCCGGCAGCGTGACCTCGGTGCCGAACAGCCGGACAGTGCCGACGAAGCGGGACAGGCAGACATAGATCGCGACCACCAGCCAGAGCAGCCCGCCAACCGCATACATGCCCCACCTGGGCACGAGCGCCCCGAAGAACGGGATGGCGTCCGGCTCCAGGAACAGGATCACCCCGCCCAGCACCAGCCCGCCCAGCCCGAACGTCAGGCTGCAGAACGCTACCACCTTGGCGATCTGGAACGGGGTCAGGCCCCAGTGCGCGTAGAGCCGGTAGCGCACCGCCGCCCCGGACACCGCGGCGAACCCCAGGTTGTGCGACAGCGCATAGGCGCAGAACGATGCAAACGAGACCCGGCCATAGCTGACCTTGTGCCCGGCGTAGATGGTGCCGAGCCGGTCATAGAACGTCAGCACCCCGTAGGACAGGATGGTCCAGCAGAACGAAAGCAGCAGCGCGCGTTCGGGGATCGCGGACAGGGCGGACTTGATGTCCGCGACCTTGAGGTGCCGGAACTCCTTCCACACCACCCAGATCGCACCGACAAGCAGCGCCACGCCCAACAGCGCCGGCAGCTGCCGGGCCGCCTTCCTCAGCAGGTTCATGCTCAGTCCGCGCCTGTTGCTGGCAATGCCGCCGCCGGCAGGGCCGATCCCGGCAACCTCACGGGGGACGCGGCGCCCGACGTCGCTTCCAGGCGGTCGCGGATCAGCGTGATGGTCTCCTGCACCCCATACAGCGCCACGAAGCCGCCGAAGCGCGGCCCCTCGCCTTGGCCGAGCAGCACTTGGTACAGGCAGCCGAACCATGCCTTGAGGTCCGGGAACGGGTGCCGCTTGCCGACCTCGTAGACCACGTCCTGGATCGCCTCCGCAGGCGTGGCGGGATCAAGCGGGGCCAGCATGTCGGCCAGGTCCTCAAGCGCCTCGCGCTCCAGCGGCGTCGGGTCGCGGTAACGCTTCGCCGGTCGCACGAAGTCGCGGTAGTAGGCGACGGCGTGGCCGACCAGCTCGTCAAAGAACGGGCTCGCGCCCGGCGCCGCGTCCGGGCTGTAGCGGCGCAGGAAGCCCCACAGCATGTCCGGCGTGTCGGCGTTCACGACGCTGGCAAGGTTGAGCAGCATGCCGAACGGCACCGGGCTTGCGGCGCCGCGGTTGCCGCCGCCCTGGATGTGCCAGGCCGGGTTCACGTGGCGGGCGGCCACGTCCTGCTCCGGCAACTTGGCGGCATGGGCCAGGTACTCGTCCACGGCGCGCGGGATCACGTCGAAGAACAGCCGCTTGGCACGGTGCGGCGAGTTGTACATGAACTGCGCCAGGCTCTCGGGCGGTGCGTAGCGCAGCCATTCCTCGACCGAGAGGCCGTTGCCCTTGCTCTTGCTGATCTTCTGCGCGTGCTCGTCGAGGAACAGCTCATAGGTGAAGCCGACCGGGGGCGGGCTGCCCAGCACGCTGCACACCCGGCCGGACAGGCGGACGCTGTCGATCAGGTCCTTGCCGGACATCTCGTAATCGACGCCCAGAGCGTGCCAGCGCATGGCCCAGTCGGCCTTCCATTGCAGCTTGCAGGCCCCGCCGGTCACCGGGGTCTGGAATCGCTCGCCGCTGTCGGGGTCCTGCCACGACACGGTGCCGGCGGTGGCGTCCACCGCGTCGATCCGCACCTGCATGACCCGGCCGGTGCGGGGGTGGATCGGCAGGAACGGCGAGTAGGTCGCCCGCCGCTCCGGCCCGAGCGTCGGCAGGATCGTCGCCACGATCTCCTCATGCCGCTCCGCCGTGCGCAGCAGCGCCGCGTCGAAGCGGCCCTGGGTGTAGTACTCGGTGCTGGAGGCGAACTCGTATCCGAAACCGAAGCCGTCCAGGAAGGCGCGGAGCCGCGCGTTGTTGTGGGCGCCGAAGCTCTCATGCGTGCCGAACGGGTCGGGCACCCGCGTCAGGGGCTGGCCCAGGAACCCCTCCAGCATCGCCCGGTTCGGCACGTTGTCCGGCACCTTGCGCAGGCCGTCCATGTCGTCGCTGAACGCCAGCAGCCGGGAGGGCCGGCCGGTCAGCGCCTCATAGGCACGGCGCACCCAGGTGGTGCGCGCGACCTCTCCGAAGGTGCCGATATGCGGCAGTCCCGAAGGCCCGTATCCCGTCGCGAACAGCGCCGTGTCCTTGCCGCTGGCGTCGAGGCGCTGGGCGAGCTTCGCCGCCTCCTCGAACGGCCAGGCCTTCGGGATCGGATCGATTGCGTCATGTCGGGTGTCTGGCATGGCTGCAAGCTAGAAATGGGGGGTGTCCGGGTCAATCGCGGCGTCGGGCTTCCCGAGGAAAATCTCCGGAATTGAGGCGATTGCCGGCGGCGGCATTGCCCGCGCCCATGCCGGCACCGTACATAGGCCATCCATGCCGACGCCCCCTCCCCTGCTGATCCCGAACGCGCCGGCCGTGGTGGCCGGGCACGGCCGCGCCGCCCTGCTCAGCATGGAGGGCGAGCTGCTGACGCTCACCCTGCCGGAGACGGCCGCCATGCTGCAGGATGACATCCCGCTCCTGGTGCATGGCCCGGCGACGCTCCGTCGCTTGGGGAGCGGCCGGCAGCCCTGCCTCGACCTGCTGGAACTGTTCGCCTTTGCCATGCCGGCGCGGCCCGTCACGCCGACGCCGCGCGGGCTGGCCTTCGCGCTCGACCTCGAGCTGCCCGGCAGCATGGAGGACGCGGCGGCCTTGCTGCCGGACATCGCCGCCACGCTGCTGCGGCACCTCGCGGCCGGGTGCGACCTGGCGCGCAACAAGGACGCGGCGGGACTGGCGGCCCATATGGGACAGGCGGGCTGGCCATGGGCGGGCCTGGTGCTCGCCGCCCTCGGCAAGCCCAAAGCCAAGCCGTCCGCGGAGGGGCTGAAGGTCTGGCGCCGCCTGCCGGAGTGGGAGGAGCAAGCGTCCCCGCCCCCGCCGGGCGCCTTGCCGGTCGGCGCGAACGAGGCGCGGTCCCGCCTTGCCCGGATGCTGGGCGCGCACGCCGAGCAGCGGCCAGGCCAGGCCGACTACGCCAGCGCCGCGGCCGGCGCCTTCGCCCCCAGGGAGGTGAGGGGCGATCCGCACGTCGTGCTGGCGGAGGCCGGGACCGGCACCGGCAAGACGCTCGGCTACGTGGCGCCGGCCAGCCTGTGGGCCGAGCGCAACGGCGGCACCGTGTGGATCAGCACCTTCACCCGCCATCTGCAGCGCCAGATCGACGCCGAGCTGGCCCGGCTGTTCCCCGATCCCGCCGAACGACGCCGCCGGGTCGTGATCCGCAAAGGGCGGGAGAACTACCTATGCCTGCTGAACATGGAGGAGCAGGTGAACGCGGGGCCTGCCGGCGCCGGCGCGACGGCGCTGGGCCTGGTGGCGCGCTGGGCCTTGGCGACCGCGGATGGCGACATCGCCGGCGGCGACCTGCCGGGCTGGTTTCCTGAGCTGTTCGGCACGGCGCTGCTTCCCACCATCGCCGACCGCCGCGGCGAGTGCATCCACGGCGCCTGCCCGCACTACCGCACCTGCTTCGTCGAGCACACCGTCCGCCGCGCCCGGGGCGCCGAGCTGGTCGTCGCCAACCATGCGCTGGTGATGGCGCAGGCGGCCTGGGGCGGCCTCGACGACGACGCCGTGCCGAGCCGGTACGTGTTCGACGAGGGGCATCATCTGTTCGACGCCGCCGACGGGGCGTTCTCGGCGGAGCTTTCGGGCCTTGAGGGTGCGGAGCTGCGCCGCTGGCTGCTGGGGGCGGAGGGCGGGCGGTCGCGCGCCCG
>CAHJXG010000046.1 GCA_903644035.1 Rhodospirillales bacterium | reverse complement strand
GGCAACGGAGATGGCCAAGCTGCGCGGCGCCGCCGACAGCGTTGCGCTGCGCCTGCGCCACCATGACGACGCCGTGCACGCCGCCCGCAGCCCCGGCCAGCGCGACGCGAAGGACGTGTACGACGCGCTGGAGCAGGCGCGGGTCGAGGTGGTCGGCACCGCGCACATGTCGGGCGTCGCCGCCAACATCCGTGCCCGGCTCTGCGACGAGTGCGAGGCCGAGGGTTACGACCGCATGACGCGGAAGGACCAGCTGCCGCTGCCGGCGGCGCTGTCGCTCCTGGCGCGCGAGCGCATGTCGGGGGAGCCGGTGCCGCCCGCCGCGGCCCGCATCCTGGAAAGCTGGCGCGGCACCCTGGGCGACGATGCCGAGGGCGCGCTGGCCGAGATGGCCTCCGCGCAGAACGACCAGACGCGGTTCACCCGGGCGGCACGCAAGCTGCTCGCCGCGCTGAACCTGGCGGAGGCCGAGGTCGAGGCGGAACCCGACGACCAGACCGACGAGGGCGAGGACGGCGGCGAGCAGGCGGGGTCGCAGGACAACGCGGAGCAGACCGAAGGCGACACCCAGGCCGACACCGACAGCTCGCTGGGCGCGCAGCCCGAACAGATGCAGGGCGACACCTCGGAGGAGGAGGGCGAGGACGCCGCCGAGGAGGACGCGGCCGCCGCCGAGGGCGATGACCGGCCCGGCGGCCCGCAGACCCGGCGCGAGAAGCCCGTGCCCGACGACCACATGGCCTACCGCGCCTTTTCCCGCACCAACGACGAGGAGACGGACGCGGAGGACCTCTGCGACCCCGAGGAGCTGGCTCGGCTGCGCCAGCAGCTCGACCAGCAGCTGCAGCACCTGCAGGGCGTGGTCAGCAAGCTCGCCAACCGCCTCCAGCGCCGGCTGCTCGCGCAGCAGACCCGGGCCTGGGAGTTCGACCTGGACGAGGGCATGTTGGACGCCGGGCGCCTGGCCCGCGTGGTGGTGAATCCCATGCTGTCGCTGTCTTACAAGCGGGAACGGGAGACGGACTTCCGCGACACCGTCGTGACCCTGCTGATCGACAACTCCGGCAGCATGCGCGGCCGGCCGATCACGGTCGCGGCCATGTGCGGGGACATCTTGGCCCGCACCCTGGAGCGCTGCGCGGTCAAGGTCGAGGTGCTGGGCTTCACCACCCGCGCCTGGAAGGGCGGACACAGCCGCGAACGCTGGGTGGCGGAGGGCAAGCCGCGCAACCCCGGGCGTCTCAACGACCTGCGCCACATCATCTACAAGTCCGCCGACGCGCCCTGGCGCCGGGCGCGCAAGAACCTGGGCCTCATGCTGCGGGAAGGCCTGCTGAAGGAGAACATCGACGGCGAGGCGCTGCTCTGGGCCTATCGCCGGCTGATGTCGCGGCCGGAGCATCGGCGCATCCTGATGGTCATCAGCGACGGCGCTCCGGTGGATGACAGCACCCTGTCGGTCAACCCCGGCAACTACCTGGAGAAGCACCTGCGCGAGGTGATCCGGGAGATCGAGGGCCGGAACGCCATCGAGCTGATCGCCATCGGCATCGGGCATGATGTGACGCGGTACTATCGCCGGGCCGTCACCATCGTCGATGCGGAGGAGCTGGGCGGCACCGTCATGAAGAAGCTGGCCGAGCTGTTCGACGAGGACGCAACGCGCTCCTGGGGACGCGCGATGGCCGAGCGGGCGCCGCTGGTCGCCTAGACCCTTTGCATGGCGCCCTGCGCCTCTGTCAGGTGACGCAGGATATCGGCCGCGTGACGGATCGGCAGGGAGTAATGGCCCTCGTTCGGCAGGATGTGCACCCGCAGGCCGGGCATCGCCTCAAACGGCGCCAGGGCGTGCAATGGGATGAGCGAGTCCTCGCCGCCGTACCATAAATCGACAGGCATGGTGACGTCGCCGAGCGGGATCTGCCAATCGCGCGCGTAGATCCGGGCGTCGGACAAGGCGCCCTGCACGCTCCGCCCGATGCCCTCGCGCCAGGCCCGGGCAAGGCCAGCCAGGGTCCGGCTGTCGAGGCAGTCGCGGTCGGCAGCAGGCAGCGACCCGCCCACCAAGGTGCGCGGGGTGATGATCCGCTGCCGCAGCAACGGCCGCACGATGCTGAACAGGCGATGCGCCAGCACCGGGTGACGCCCAAGGCGATACAGGTGACCGACGCCGGGCGCGCGGGGATGGACGCCATGCGCCGGCGGCACCGGGCAGACCAGCGCAGCGCCCCGCACCCGGTGCGGCAACGCGTAAGCACAGGCCGCCGCGTAGGGCGCCCCACCCGACAGACCCACGACGTGGAACCGCCCCAGGCCGAGCCGGTCCGCGACGTCCGACACATCCCGCGGCCAATCCAGCAAGGTCCGGCCCGGCTGCGGCGAGGAGCGTCCGTAGCCGGGCCGGTCCAGCGCCAGCAGGCGGACCGGCAGGTTGGCAATCAACCCGGCCTCCAGCCGCGAAGCCGGCCAGCCGTGGAAATAGAGCACGACGGGCCCGGCGGGATCGCCATATTCCTCGGCGGCGATCACCCGGCCATCCGGCAGCCGCACGGTGAACGAAGGCGCCGCGGCCCGGCGCTGGCGGGCGACCTGGCCGCGCTGCCTCAACTGCTTGAATGCCAGCCTCACCATGGCCGGGTCGGCCGGCGGGCACGGCATAAAAAAAGCCCGCCGAAGCGGGCTTCTGACGTCATGGCCCGATCAGG
This sequence comes from Rhodospirillales bacterium, assembly GCA_903644035.1. Classification (GTDB taxonomy): domain Bacteria; phylum Pseudomonadota; class Alphaproteobacteria; order Acetobacterales; family Acetobacteraceae; genus CAHJXG01. The sequence goes on along the minus strand of CAHJXG010000046.1, from coordinate 3,564 downwards.
CCGCCGGCTGGGCCGCGGCGCGCTTGGCCTGCGACCGGACGATACGTCGCTTCAGCACCTGCGCCTCCTCCGGCAAGTTGCGGTTCGGCGTGCCGAGCAGGAAGGCGTCGAGGCCGCCATTATGCTCGATGGTGCGGATGGCATGGGTCGTCAGGCGCACGCGGATGGTGGTGCCCAGGATATCCGACAGCAGCGACGTGTGCTGCATGTTGGGCAGGAAGCGGCGGCGGGACTTGTTGTTCGCGTGGCTGACGTTGTTGCCAGACTGCACACCCTTGCCCGTGAACTGGCAGCGACGAGACATCGGAAATCCTCAGATCAAAGCGCCGCACGGGGCAACGCCCCGGCGGCTGAAACGCGGCTTATGCCGGCACGGAGCCGCCACGTCAACCCGCCGGGTCTAGGCATGACCCGACGTGCCCTGATGCGGGCCATACTCCGCCCGCAGCTCGCCGGACCGCACGCTGGACATGGCGTTCTGCAGCACCTGCACGATGGCCTCGTCGCTCATGGTGCGTGCCAGCAGGCCGAGCGAGCCGCCCAGCAACGCCGACGCGACCGAAAGCGGGCTGAGGTTCTGCCCGGTCATGTACTCGATGGCCTTGTCGACGATGGCGCCGGCATGGCTCAGGTCGGCCGGAGTCTCGGGTGAGGCGTGATCGCCATCATGCGGCATTGTATCGCTCCTGTTTGGATGGGTGGCGGGGGCTGGCCCACGGCTACTGCGCGGCGACCGTCTCGGGCAGCGCCGCTTTCGGCTTCGGTTGCGTCTCCAGCTCCGGCACGTCGCCCTGCTCGACCTGCAGCGCCCACATGCGGGCATACAGTCCGCCCGCGGCGAGCAGGCTCGCATGGGTGCCCCGCTCGGCCACCATGCCCTCGTTCATCACCAGGATCTCGTCGGCGTCGGTCACGGTGGACAACCGGTGCGCGATCACCAGCGTGGTGCGGTGCGCCGACACGGTGCGCAGCGCCGTCTCGATCTCACGCTCCGTCCTGGTGTCGAGCGCGCTGGTCGCCTCGTCGAGGATCAGGATGCGCGGGTTCTTCAGGATGGTGCGGGCGATGGCGACCCGCTGCTTCTCCCCACCCGACAGCTTCAGCCCGCGCTCGCCGACGCGGGTGCCGTAGCCGTCCGGCAGGCGCAGCACGAAGTCGTGCACCTGGGCCAGCCGGGCGGCCTGCTCGACCTCCGCCTGGGACGCGCCGGGGCGGCCATAGGCGATGTTGTAGCCGATGGTGTCGTTGAACAGCACGGTGTCCTGCGGCACCACGCCGATGGCGGCACGCAGGCTCGCCTGCGTCATGTCGCGCACGTCGATGCCGTCGATCTCCACGGCACCCTCCGTCACGTCGTAGAAGCGGAACAGCAGGCGGCTGATGGTGGACTTGCCCGCGCCGGTCGGCCCCACGATGGCGAGCTTCGCCCCGGCGTCGGCCGAGAAGCTCACGCCGCGCAGGATTTCCCGGTTGGGGTTGTAGCCGAAATGCACGTCGCGGAACGCGACCGTGCCGGGCCGGCCGCCGCCCGCGGCATGCGTTGCGGCGAGCACAGTGGCGCCGGGCCGGTCCGCGACCTCCTGCCCCACGGCGAGCAGGCGGAACATCTGCTCCATGTCGACCAGGCCCTGCTTGATCTCCCGATACACGAAGCCCAGGAAGTTGAGCGGCTGGTAGAGCTGCATCAGATAGGTGTTCACCAGCACGAACTGGCCGACCGTCATGGTTCCGGCCTGCACGCCGTCCGCCGCCATCAGCATGACCCAGCCGAGGCCCACCGCGATGATCAGCGCCTGGCCCAGGTTCAGCATGTTGAGCGTGACCTGACTCTTGACGGCCGCGCTCTCGTAGCGGGCGCGGGCGTCGTCGAAACGCCGGGCCTCGTGCGCCTCGTTGCCGAAGTACTTCACCGTCTCGAAGTTCAGCAGGCTATCGATGGCCTTGTTCTGCGCGTCGTTGTCGGTGTCGTTCATCGCCCGGCGGAAGCGGACGCGCCAGTTGGTGAAGCCAAAGGTGAAGCCGATGTAGAGCACCACCGTCACCAGCGTGACGCTGGCGAAGCGCCAGTCGAACAGGTGCCAGAGGATGCCGACAACCAGCACGACTTCAAGCAGGGTTGGGACGATGTTGAACACCGCGAGGCGCAGCACGTTCTCGACGCCCGCCGTGCCGCGCTCGATGGAGCGGGACAGCCCGCCGGTCATGCGGTCCATGTGGAAGCGCAGCGACAGGCGATGCAGATGCTTGAAGGTCTGCAGCGCGACCTTCCGCACGGTCCGCTGCTGCACGGCGGCGAACACGGCGTCGCGCAGCTCGGCAAACCCCGCGGAGGCGACGCGCAGCAGCGCATAGGCCATGATCAGGCCGAGCGGGATGGTGAGCGGGTGGCCCTTGGGGGACAGCGCGTCGACGGCCTGGCTGTAGACGATCGGGATGTAGACCGTCGCGACCTTCGCCAGCACCAGCAGGATGACCGCCGCGACCACGCGCACGTGGGCGCCTGTGTCGCCCGTGGGCCACAGATACGGCAGCAACGAGCGCACGGTCTGGAAGCCGGTCCGCGTTGACGCGTCAGACCCGGGCATTGGGTTGGTGTCGGCAGGCTGCATGAACCGTATGTGGCGACGGTCTGCGGCGCTGGAAAGGCCGGACGCCTGGGATGGCCGGGGACTGTGGCTTATATCCCGGGAATGGATGACCTCATGCGCCACGTCGCCGCTTGCCGCAACGCCGAGCTGCCGGGGCGTCGGGTGCCGCTGCGGCTAGGGACGGCACAGGTCGGATGGGTGATGCCGGACGTGGCGGCGGCGCTGGCCGGGCTTGGCGCCGCCGTCGAGCCGGACGGGGTCGTCATCGCGGCCGACAGGCTCTACAGCCTGGCCCGGCAGCTTGCCGACCAGCGGCTATGCCGCTTCCGCGACGAGGCGTTCGACGTGCGCGCCACGCCGGACGGGCCCGTGCTGGCGCAGGTCGACCGCGGGGCGGTGCCGATCCTGGGCGTGCGGGCGGAGGGCGTGCACCTGAACGGCCTGGTGCGGCGGCCGGATGGGCTGTGGGTCTGGGTCGCCCGACGCGCGGCGCACAAGCTGCTCGATCCCGGCAAGCTCGACCACCTCGTGGGCGGCGGCGTGCCGGCCGGCCTCTCGTCATGGGAGACCCTGGTCAAGGAGGCGGACGAGGAAGCCGCGATCCCCCCCGCCCTGATCGCGGCGGCGATGCCGGTCGCCCGGCTTGACTACGCCATGGATCACGCCGAGGGGCTGCGGCGTGACCGCCTGCACTGCTACGACCTGACGCTGCCGGAAGATTTCGTGCCGCACCCGCGGGATGGCGAGGTCGAGTCGTTCGAACTCTGGCCGTTGCGGGCGGCGCTGGACGAGGTCCGGCGATCCGATGCGTTCAAGTTCAACGTCAGCCTGGTGCTGATCGACCTGTTCCTGCGGGCCGGGCTGCTCGACACGGACGAGGGGCGGCGCCTCCGGGCCGCGCTCGACGCGCCGTCCGGGTAGGCTCCTGGCTCAGGCCTCGGGCGGGACGGCCGCGATGGGGATCTCGCGCGTCTCG
>CAHJXG010000045.1 GCA_903644035.1 Rhodospirillales bacterium | reverse complement strand
GCGGCGGGGCTGGTGCTGCTGGGCGGATGCGCGGTGGTGTCGGACGTGGCCGGCCTTGCCGCCGGCGGCGGGGCCGGGGCCGCCACGGGGAACCCGGTCATCGGCTACGCCGTCGGCATCAGCGTCCGGGCCGGCGTGGACGAGGTGCGCCGATACGTCGTCCGCCGCCGGCAGCAGGGCGAGCAGGACGCCATCGCCGACGCCGCCGGGACCACGCCGGTCGGCGAATCGCGGCCATGGCAGATCCGCCACACCATCCCGATCGACAACGCCCGGGGCGAGCTGGCCGTGGTGCGCGAATACACGACGCCGCTCGCCACCTGCCGGGAGGTGGTGTTCAGCGTCGTGGACGCGGACCGCCCATCCCTGTTCACCACGTCGCTGTGCCGGCAGGCCGCGCGCTGGAAGTGGGCCGCGGCGGAACCGGCGGTGGACCGCTGGGGCTTCCTGCAATAAGGCTAGGCGGCCGCCTCGAACCCCAGGGACTGGCGGTTCCAGGCGCGGGCATAGGCGCCGCCGCGGGCTAGCAGGTCGGCATGGGTGCCCTGCTCCACGATGCGCCCCTGGTCCAGCAGCAGCAGCCGGTCCATGCGGGCAATGGTCGAAAGCCGGTGCGCGATGGCGATCACCGTGCGCCCCTGCATCAGCGCGTCGAGCTGTTCCTGGATCGCCGCCTCCACCTCGCTGTCGAGCGCCGAGGTCGCCTCGTCCAGCACCAGGATCGGCGCGTCCTTCAAGATGACGCGGGCGATGGCGATGCGCTGCCGCTGCCCGCCGGACAGCTTCACCCCGCGCTCCCCCACATGCGCGTCATAGCCGCGGCGGCCTTGCCAGTCCTCCAGCTGCAGGATGAAGTCGTGCGCCTGCGCCCGGTGGGCTGCCGCCTCCACCTCGGCCTGCGTGGCGGCGGGGCGGCCGTAGCGGATGTTGTCGCGGATCGAGCGGTGCAGCAGCGACGTGTCCTGCGTCACCATGGCGATCTCCGCCCGCAGCGTCTCCTGGGTCACGCCGGCGATGTCCTGGCCGTCGATCAGGATGCGCCCGGCCTCCGGCGTGTAGAAGCCGAGCAGCAGGTTCACCAAGGTGGACTTGCCCGCGCCGGACGCGCCGACCAGGCCGATCCGCTCGCCCGGCGCCACGTGGAGGTCGATCCCGTGCAGCACGCCGCGGGCCGCGCCGTAGCCGAACTGGACGTGATCGAAGCGGATCGCGCCGGCCACGAGCCGAAGTGCTGCGGCGCCGGGCCGGTCCGGCATCTGCCGCGGCACGGCGATGGAGCGCATGCCGTCCTGCACGATGCCGACGTTCTCGAAGATCGCGGTGACGCTGCGGGCCACCCAGCCAGCGGTGTTGGTGATCTGCCAGGCGAGCGCCATCGCCGTCGCCACCAGCCCGACCGCGATGCGTCCCTCCGACCAGAGCGTGACGGCGAGCGCCGCCATGCCGACCAGCAGGACCGCGTTCATGGCGGTCAGCGACAGGATCAGCGTCGAGATCATCCGGGTCTGCGCGCGGAACGCCGCCGTGTGCTCATCGACCGACTCCCGCACGAACGCGTCCTCGTCCCGCGGCTTGGCGAACAGCTTGACGGTCAGGATGTTGGTGTAGGCATCGACGATCCGCCCGGTGAGGCCCGACCGCACCTCCGCCACATGGCGCGACCGGTCGCGCAGCCGCGGCACGAAGACCCGCAGCAGGACCGCATAGCTCGCGAACCACGCGAGGATCGGCAGCGCCAGCCGCCAGTCGGTCGAAGCGAGCACCGTGACGGCGCTGCCGCCCACCACGACGATGTACCAGACGGAATCGACGGCGCTCACGATCACCTCGCGCAGCGCCGGGCCGGTTTGCAGCACGCGGTTGGCGATGCGCCCGGCGAAGTCGTTCTGGAAGAACGTCCAGGATTGCCGCACGACGTTCCAGTGGCTCTGCCAGCGGATCAGGTTGCTGAAGCCGGGGTTGATCGCCTGGTTCACCAGCATGGCCTGCACGGCGACCATGCAGGGGCGCAGCACCAGCACGATCACGCCCATGACCGCCAGCTGCGGCCACTGGTCCCGCAGCAGGCCGCCCGGCGGCGTCGTGGCGACCATCCCGGCGACCCGGCCGATGCAGATCGGGATCGAGGCATCCAGCAGCGCCACGAACAGCCCGCCCACGAACAGCCCGACGATGGGTCCCCGCACCTGGCGTGCATAGTGCCAGAAGAACGTCAGCAGGCCCTGGGGCGGGGGCGCCTCGCCCGGGATGCGGGTGGGGTCGATCAGGTTTTCAAAACGGTGGAACATGCGGAACATATCGTGGCGATGAACCGCTGGTGAACGCGGGTCAACCGTGCTCTGGTCATAAATAACGGGAACGTCACCGGACGTGGCTCCCGGCGACCACACAAGCCAAGGCAGGGACATGACTCCAGACGATCTTCGCGCCGCGCCCGAGCCGCCCGGCCAGGGCGCCGCCATCGAGGCGCTCTGGTGGGCCGCACGCGACGACTGGACACAGGCGCATGAGGCCGCGCAGGCCGATGACGGCGCGCCGGCCGCCTGGGTGCACGCCTATCTGCATCGGGTGGAGGGCGACCTGGAGAACGCCGGCTACTGGTATCGCCGGGCGGGCAGGCCGACCGCCGCCGGGCCGCTCGACGCGGAGTGGCGGGCCATCGCCCTGGCGCTGCTCAAGGCGTAGCGCCGGTCAAGCCGCAGCGGTCAACCGGCCAGCTTGCCCAGCAGGCGCGCATGGGAGCGCAGGCCCTTGTGGAAGCAGCGCCACTCGAACTTCTCGTTGGGGCTGTGCACCTGGTCGTCGTCCAGGCCGAAGCCCATCAGCACGCTGTCCATGCCGAGCAGGCGGCGCATGCTTCCCACCACCGGGATGCTGCCGCCGCTGCCGATCAGCACGGCCGGGCGGCCGTATTCCTCCGCCAGCGCCTCCTGCGCCGCCTGCACGAAGCGGCTGTCGGCCGGGACCTCCACCCCCGGCGAGGCGTCGCCGGTGATCTCGGCCCGGGCGTCCGCCGGCAGCCTCGCCTGCACGAAGTCGTGGAACGACCGCACGACCGCCGCCGGGTCCTGGCCGGGCACCAGGCGGAAGGACACCTTGGCCCCGGCCTCCGCGGCGATCACGGTCTTGGCGCCCGGCCCGGCATAGCCGCCCCAGATGCCGTTCACGTCCGCCGTCGGGCGCGCCCACAGCCGCTCAAGCCCGGTGCGCCCGCGCTCCCCGCTCGGCACGCTCAGCCCGATGCCGCCCAGGAACTCGGCCTCATCGAAGCCCAGCGCCGCCCAATCGCCCTGCAGCGATTGCGGCACCTCCCGCACGCCATCGTAGAAGCCCGGCAGCTGCACCCGGCCGTCGGCGTCGTGCAGCTCGCCCAGGATGCGGGTCAGCAGGTTGATGGGGTTGAGCGCCGAGCCGCCGAAGATGCCGGAATGCAGGTCCCGCTTCGCCGCCCGGACGACCACCTGCATGTAGGCCAGCCCGCGCAGCCGCGTGGTCAGCGCCGGGGTGTCGATGTCCCACATGCCGGTGTCGCTGATGACCGTCACGTCGCCGCGCAGCGCGTCGGCGTGCTCGGCCAGGAAGCGGTCCAGGTTGGGGCTGCCGACCTCCTCCTCCCCCTCGATCAGCGCGGTGACGCGGACGGGCAGGGTGCCGTGCACCGCGTGCCAGGCGCGCAAGGCTTCCAGCCACATCATGACCTGGCCCTTGTCGTCCACGGCGCCGCGGGCGACGACGCGAGGGCCGTGCGGCCCGTCGGACAGCGCCGGGTCGAACGGCGGGTGGGTCCACAGCTCCAGCGGCTCCGCCGGCTGCACGTCGTAGTGGCCGTAGAACAGCAGATGCGGCGCATTCCCGCCCGGGCCGGGATGGCGGCCCAGCACGACCGGATGGCCCGGCGTGTCGTGCAGCGCCGCGTCGAACCCCATCGCGGCGAGCTGGTCCCGCACCCACGCCGCCGCCCGGCCGCAATCGGCGGCGTGCGCCGGCTGCGCGCTGACGCTCGGGATGCGCAGGAACTCGAACCACCGCTCCCGCGCGTCGTCCAGGGTGGCTTCGATGTGGGCGAGCACGGCGTCGGTCTGCATGGGCGCCAGTCTGGCCAATGGCGGGGCGCAAAGCTAGCGTCACGGCCGTCCCACCACGAGGCTCCGCCATGAAGCGCCGCGACCTGCTTGCGATGACCGCCGCCGGGGCATTGGCCCGGCCCTTGCTCAACCGTCCGGCGCTGGCCCAACCCGGCCGGGTGCTGCGCTTCGTGCCGCAGGGCAACCTCGCCAACCCGGACCCGGTCTGGACCACCACGACGCTCGCCCGCAACCACGGCCTGATGGTCTGGGACACGCTGTACGGCGTGACCAACGCGCTCGAACCCCGCCCGCAGATGGTCGAGGGGCACGAGATCCTGGACGACGGCCGCACCTGGCGCTTCACCCTGCGCGAGCATCTCGCCTTCCATGACAACGAGCCGGTGCGGCCGGCCGACTGCATCGCCTCCATCCAGCGATGGGCCAAGCGCCGCGGCCTCGGCCAGCGCCTGCTGGAGCAGACGGACGAGATGCGCGCGCTCGATGACCGGCGGTTCGAGATCCGCATGCGCAAGCCCTTTGCATTGATGCCCTACGCGCTCAGCGACTGGTGCTTCGTCATGCCGGAGCGGGTGGCGCGCACCAGCCCGTTCGAGCAGATCGCCGAGTACACCGGCAGCGGCCCGTTCCGCTTCGTGCGCGACGAGTGGGTGTCGGGCTCGCGGGCCGTCTATGCCCGGAACGAGCGCTACGTGCCGCGCGACGAAGCCCCGGACGGCGCCGCCGGCGGCAAGGCGGTGCAGTTCGACCGCGTGGAGTGGCTGGTGCAGCCCGACCCGGCCACCGCGGCGGCGGCGCTGCAGTCGAATGAGGTCGATTGGATCGAGCAGCCGCTGTTCGACCTGCTGCCGAGCCTGCGCAAGGCCCGCGGCTGCCGCGTGCTGCGCCGCGACGACGTGGGCGCCATCGCCATGCTCGCCTTCAACCACCTGCACCCGCCGTTCAACAACCCGAAGCTGCTCCGCGCCCTGCTGCCCGCCGTGGACCAGCAGCAGTTCATGGAGGCCGCCTATGGCGATGCGGCGGAGCTGTTCCGCACCGGGGTCGGCGTGTTCACCCCGGGCCTGCCGATGGCGAACACCGCGGGGCTGGAGGCACTGACCGGCCCGCGCGACCTGGCCCTGGCCCGCCGGCTGGTGGCGGAAAGCGGCTACAAGGGCGAGCGGGTCGTGCTGATGTCCCCGTCCGACTACCCGGACCAGCAGGCCTACAGCCTGGTGCTGCGCGACCTGCTGACGCAGGTGGGGATCACGGTCGATTACGTCAGCACGGACTGGGGCACGCTGGTGCAGCGCCGGGCCAGCCGGGAGCCGCCGGAGAAGGGCGGCTGGAACGCGTTCTGCACGACCTATGAGGGCATGACGGTCGCCAACCCGGCCAGCCACCTGCCGATGCGCGGCAACGGCGTGGACGGCTGGTTCGGCTGGCCGACCAGCCCGCGGCTCGAAGCCCTGCGCGACCAATGGTTCGACGCGCCGGATGTGGCCGCCCAGCGCCGCATCTGCGAGGACATGCAGCGCATCGCGTTCGAGGAGGTGCCGTTCATCCCGGTCGGCCAGCGATTCCTGCCGACCGCCGTGCGCGACAGCCTCGCCGACATCGTGCGTGCGCCCTACCCGGTGTTCTGGGGCGTCAGGCGGGCCTGAGCAGGCACTCGCCGCTTGCGCTAGGAGTGCCTGCTGAGGCGTCGGTCAATGCGCGTCATCTTCCTGCCGCGCGTAGGCCCGCTACGCAGGATGATGCTGAGCCGACTGGATCGCCGCCCAGACCCGCTGCGGCGTCGCCGGCATGTCCATATGGCGCACGCCCACCTCCGTCAGCGCGTCCACCAGCGCGTTCATCACCGCCGGCAGCGCCCCGGCGCACCCGGCCTCCCCGCAGCCCTTGACGCCCAGCACGTTGGTGCGGGCCGGGACCGGATGGCTCTGGAAGGCGAAGCGCGGCGCGTCGGCGGCGTGGGGCAGGGCGTAGTCCATGAACGAGCCGGTGACCAGCTGCCCGTCCTCGTCATACACCGTCTCCTCCATCAGCGCCTGGCCGATGCCCTGCATGATGCCGCCATGCGCCTGGCCCTCCACCAGCATCGGGTTGATGAGCACGCCGAAGTCGTTGACCATGTTGTAGCGCACGACCGCGGTGATGCCGGTCTCCGGATCGACCTCGACCTCCGCCACATGGCAGCCGTTCGGGAAGGCGGAAGGCGCGGCCTCGTGGATATGCTGCACGTCCAGCGTCGCCGGCAGGCCCGGCGGCAGCGCCATGCCGGCGCGCAGCTGCGCCGCAAGCTCCAGGATGCCCACGCCGCGGTCGGTGCCGGCGATGACGAACCGGCCGCGCTCGAACTCGATGTCGTCGGCCGCCGCCTCCAGCGCATGGGCGGCGATGCGGCGGCCCTGCTCGATGCAGAGCGCGCTCGCCTCCACGATCGCGGCGCCGCTTGCCATCATGCTCTTCGACCCGCCCGTGCCGCCGCCGGCGATCAGCGCGTCGCTGTCGCCCTGCAGCAGCCGCACCCGGTCGAACGGGATGCCGAGCCGGTCGCACAGCACCTGGGCGAAGGGCGAGGCATGGCCCTGGCCGTAGTCCAGCGTGCCCGTGATGATCGTCACCGTCCCGTCCGGCTCGAAACGGATGCCGCCCATCTCGTTCGACGGCGGCGCGGTCACCTCCAGGTACTGGCCGACGCCGCGCCCGCGCAGCTTGCCCCGGCGGCGGCTCTCGGCGCGCCGGGCGGCGAAGCCGTCCCAGTCGGCCATCGCCAGCGCCTCCTCCAGGATCGCCGGGAAGTCGCCGCTGTCGTAGGCCATGCCGGACGGCGCGTCGTATGGCATCTGCTCCGGCCGGATGTGGTTGCGGCGGCGCAGCTCCACCCGGTCGATGCCCATCTCGGCGGCGGCGGCGTCCACCAGCCGCTCCATGTAGTAGTTGCCCTCCGGCCGCCCGGCGCCGCGATACGGCCCGACCGGCGTCGTGTTGGTGAACACACAGCGCGCCGACGCCTCGATCAGCGGGGTCGCATAGACGCCCACCATGTTCTTCATGGTGTTCACCGTGGGTGGGATGGTCGTCGCGTTGCTGAGATAGGCGCCGAGGTTGCCGTAGCCCTCGACGCGGATCGCCAGGAACCGCCCCTCGGCGTCGAGGGCCAGCGCCGCGTCCACCTCGTGGTCGCGCCCGTGGCTGTCGGACAGGAAACTTTCCGAGCGCTCGTCGGTCCACCGCACCGGGCGGCCCAGGGCGCGGGCGGCATGCAGCAGGCAGAGGTATTCCGGATACGCCGACGCCTTCATGCCGAACGACCCGCCGACGTTGCCGGTCAGCACGCGCACGCGGTCCAGCGGCACGCCGAGCACGCCCTTGAGCGCCTCGCGCAGCCCGAACACGCCCTGGCAGCCCACCCGCAGCGTGAAGCGCTGCGTCGCCGCGTCGTAGTCGGCGATGGCCGACCGCGGCTCCAGCGCGTTGACCACGATGCGGCTGTTGCTGATGCGCAGGCGCGTGACGTGCGCGGCGGCGGCAAAGGCGGCGGCCACGGCGGCGCTGTCACCATGGTGGTAGTCCATGGCCAGGTTTCCCTGCGCCTCGTCATGCAGCACGGGCGCCCCAGGCTCGGCCGCGGCGCGGGCGGTGGTGACGGCGGGGAGCGGGTCGATGTCCAGCAGCACCGCCTCGGCCGCGTCCCGCGCCTGCTTGG
>CAHJXG010000044.1 GCA_903644035.1 Rhodospirillales bacterium | reverse complement strand
GCTCGCCGACCCGGCGCTTTACGCGCCGGGCCAGTCGCAGGCGGTCACGGAGGCGAACCAGCGGCTGGCGGCGATCGGACGCGAGCTGGCCACGGCGGAGAGCGCATGGATGGCGGCGGAGGAGGCGCTGGAGGCGGCGGGCTAGGTCAGACGATCTTGATCCAGTCCCCCAGGTGCATCCCCAGATCGTGGGCCGAAATGTGCGAGAGCGTGACGGTCGTGCCGCCGCCGAGGTCGAGCACGGCGTCGCCCTGCGCATTGCCCGACACGTGCGCGGCGATGTCATGCGGAGTGGGCGGAACAAGCCCGTCCGACCCGCGTGCGACCTCGATCCGGTCCTGCGCCGGGGTGAAATCCCCGATGACGATCATGCCTGCGATGCCGCTGCGGAGCGTGAGGATGTCGCCCCCGGCGCCGCCGAGCAGCGTCTGGTTGCCCGATCCGGCCTGAATGGCGTCGCCGCCGTCTCCGCCCATAAGCAGCTGCGCGCCGGTCCCGCCGCGGATCGTGTCGGCGTCAGCGCCCCCGATGACGGTCTGGCGGCCGCTGCCGGCCTGCAGCAGGTCCCGCCCATCGTCTCCCAGGATGGTTTGCCCGCCAGCGCCGCCAGAGATGGTGTCGGCGCCCGTGCCGCCGTCCAGGAGCTGCGGCCCGGTTCCGCCATGGATCACGTCGCGGCCGTCGCCGCCGAGCAGCGTGTCAGCGCCCAGGCCCGCGAACAGGACGTCGTTGCCGTCATCGCCGGATAGAAGCTGGCGGCCTTGGCCGCCATAGACCGTGTCGTCACCCCCGCCCCCGAACATCTCAAGGTCACGGGGGTCGGGCGCCAGCGCCCACTGTCCCCGCTCCTCGAGGGCCGACGTGCCGCTCCAATGGCTGGTGGCATACCGTGCCGCGCGCGTGTCGAACCATGCACCGATCCAGTTGTCCCAACTGCCCCCGGAGGCTGCGTCGAGCCGACCGCCGGATGGGCTCCAGGACCAGCTGTTGGAGCCGTTCAGGTCTGCGGCGTGCACGCTGCGCTGGTTTGTGAACGCAAAGCCGAACTCGGACGCCGAGGCCTGGAAAGGAGCGCTTGAGGACACGCCCTCAAGCGTCACGCTGCCATGAGCGCGACTCGGGCCTGAAAGGACCGTCGTGACCAGGTCGCCGTTTCCTGGGTCGTACGAGGTGTCGTGCTCAACGTAGGAGTCGCCGGGGTCGGGAACCCAACGGAAGGTGACGGACGTCTCGACCCGGATCAGGTCGTTGCCGGACCTGTCGCCCCCGACGCCGAAGATCGGCCCGGAGCCGTCCGCCGTGCTGCTCGCCATGGTGCCATGCCATCCCAGGTCACACGACCAGCGGCAGCTTCTCTCAGTCGTGACGTTCGCGCATCCCGTTGTTTGTCATGTCTTGTCGGACCGGGCTCTTGTCGGACCGGGCGGGACAGGCCCCATCGCGAGCGCGGCAGGTCCCTACATCGGGGCAAAGACGCCATCGGGCCGCAGCACCGCCAGCACGCCGGTGCGAACGTCGAAATGCGCGCCATGCAGGCGCAGGGCGCCGTCCGCCACCCGGCTGGCGACCCAGGGAAACGTCGCGAGGTTCTCGAGCGAGAGGCGGACGACCGCGTGCTCGCCGGCCAATTGCCGGTCGGGCGCGTCGCAGGCCAGCACCTGGTGGCGCGCGCGCTCCGCGACGCTGATCCAGGGTGCGATGAAGTCACCGCCGGGCCGTCGGTCGGACAGCAGGGCCTGGACGCCGCCGCACAGGCCGTGGCCCATCACGATCAGGTCCTGCACCTCCAGGCTGCAAACGCCGAACTCCAGCGCGGCGCTGGTGCCGTGATAGTTGCCGTCGGGCTGATAGGGCGGCACCAGGTTGGCGACGTTGCGGGCGACGAACAGCTCGCCCGGGCCGGCGTCGAAGATCATCGCCGGATCGACCCGGCTGTCGGAGCAGGCGATCACCATGGTACGCGGCCGCTGCCCCTGGATCGCCAAGCGCTCGAACAGCGCGCGGCGTTCTGGCCAGGCAGTCTCGCGGAACCGGGCGTAGCCATCGAGCAGATGCTGCATCGGCCCTGCATAGACGGTCACGGGCCGGGTTGGAACCGTGCGCGCATCTCCTGGAACCTGGCATCCAGGTCATCGCCGTTCACCCGGGCAGACAGCGCGCAGTAGGCGTGCTCGACCGCCTGCGCGGCGCTGGCGATCTCGGGCACGGCCTGCAGCGCCGCAAGCTCCCGGTGCACGCGGGCCAGCAGCCGGGGTGGCGCCGGGTTGCAGGTGGCCGGGGTGGCCGGCACATCCCATGCGAAGAAGGTGTCCAGCCCCTTGCCCACCAGCCCGCCCGGCACGCCGCCCCGCCCGCGGCGCGATTTCACCCCGAACTCCTCAAAGGATTTCTGGTAGTAGTGGCTGAGCGTGCCGTGGACCGGGTCCGGCGGGTCGCTCGTGCAGTCAAGGCCGACCGTGATCGGTTCGAACGCCGCGTTCACGAGGGCCAGGCCGACCGGGCTTGGCATGTGGATCAACGCCATGCTGCCGATGTCGGCAAGCCGCACCAGCGACTTGAACATGCGTTCACGGGTCGAGTGCCTGAACCGCTCCTGCACCAGCCCGGGCCGACGGCGGATCTGGCCCTCGCTGCCATAGACAGTCCAGTTATAGCAGATCGCGGACGGCCCGGGGCCGGGATGACGGCATCGCAGGGCGGCGATGGCGTTGACGACCGAGTGGTCGTGGTGCTCGGCCGGGATTAGGAATTCGTCCACGTCGAAATACGCCACCCATTCGAAATCGCGCAGCGCGCGCAGCAGGTGGATCGAGTGCTCGTAGGCCTTCACCTGCGGCGACGCGAGCGGCCCGACCTCGTTGCGGATCACGGTGACGAACGGCGTGCGCCCCAGCGCATCCAGCAGCGCGTCGGAGCCGTCCGAGTTGTCGTTGGTGTAGATGAAGACGTGCTCGAACCCCACGGCGCGGCAATGCGCCACGCATTCCAGGAGGTAGCATCCCTCGTTCTTCGCCGTGAGCACGGCGGCGGCGGTGCGGGTCGGCCGGATGAGGCGCATGAGCGCCAGGTTCACAGCCTTCGTCCCGCCGGGACGGCCGACATCAAGGGCGAGCGCGTCGAGGTCCCGCCCGCACTGATATTGATCCTCGTCGCTCCCAGGGTCTGGCGGGCGCCGGGTCAGCGCCGCGATGTTGCGCCGGAACACGGCCTCCAACGGGCTGAGGGCGGCCTCCGCAGTGGGCCGCACGGGTGCGTATGACGCCGGCGCAGGGGGGGAGAGATGCATTCCGGAGTCTCCGATTCCTCACGCGAAGTCGGGGGAAAAACCGTCGTTAATGCGCCGCCGTCATCGTTTCAATCGTTGTCAGAGCCAGAACCGGGTGGTGAGCTGTTCCGACGTCGTATAGTCGGCCGTCGGCTCCATCTGCATCTCGGCGACGTGCTGCTGCAGGCCAATCTCGGTCAGCGACCAGCCCAGCATGGTCCGCACGTGCTCGTCGTAGCGGTCGCTGAGCGCAGTGGAGCCGGGATCGAGGTTGGTGATCAGCACCAGGCCGGTCGGCGGCGCGTCGAGCGTGGTGAAGGACAGGTCGGGCCGTGCGCGCCGCAGCAGCCGCGCCGTGCGCCACACGTCGCCGGCCCACCAATGCCGGCGGTGCGGCTCGATGGACGGGCGGGCCAGGTAGCCACGGTCCGTCATCGGCTCCTCGACCGGCAGGCAGTCGTGCAGGACGATGATCGAGTTGCGGGCGCAGTGGCGCTCCGTGTTGATGAAGTCGCGCAGCAGGAACTCGCAGCGGTGCATCCCGTCGAGGAAGGCAAGCTGCACCTTCTCGCCCAGCAGGGCGCAGGGATCGTGCTGCTGGAAGAACAGGTCCGACGCCATGCGGAACAGCAGCATCCGCGGCTTTGACACGATGCGGCGCACGAGGTCCATGTTCTCGAAGGGAAAGCCGGGATCGACCGCGAGCGACGCGCAGGCGGAAAGCGCCAGGCTCTCGCCGGTGAAGGTGCCGATCTCCAGGTAGTTCCGCGGCTGCAGGACCTCGTGCAACGTCTGCAGCACCTGGAGGTAGCCGTGCCCGGTGAAGTCCGGCAGGCTGTTGACGGATGCGGGGTCGGTCAAGCGCGGGCCTTGTGCGGTCTGGTGTTGCCGAAGCTCTGACATGGCGCCGCCTCGTTGCCGCGACGGTATATCCCGCAACGACCGCCGGTCAACTTGAAGTCAGGCTACGCGGCGCCCGGCGCCAGGGCGAACGTGCCGTCGCGCTGCGAGTTGGCGCGCGACATGACCACGTCCGCCTGCGGATAGCCGTTGTGGTTGCCCGGGCTGAAGCTGTACTCGCCGAAGATGCCGGGATACGCCGTCATCCGGTTCCAGGCGCCGATGATCGCATCCGGCGTGCTGGCCCCGCTGCTTTCCACCGCGGCCGCGACCAGGCGCACCGCGTCGTAGCCGCAGGCGACCCACCCCAGGCTGATGTCGTGCAGCGCCACGCGGGCGGCGGCGAGCCTGGCGACGAAGGCCTGGCTGCGCTCCGGCAGCTTGCCGTCCTCGCCGACGCTGCAGCTCCGGCAGCCCACCATGAACACGCGCTCCCAATTGCCGGGCCGGTCCAGCAGGGCACGGATCTCGCCGGAGCCGAGCGAGGGATGCCCCACGATCGGCACGTTCCAGCGGAGCGCCCGGCGCACGTTCATCAGCCGCGACAGCAGCCCGGCGCTGGCGCTCCAGACCACGAGCACGCCCGCGCCGGCGGCCCTGGCGCTCATGACGTCGGGCGTCACGTCGGCCCGGGTCGCGTCGATCATCGCTTGGCTCACGACGCGGGCGCCGTCCCGGGCGAACGCGGCAGCCGATGCCGTGACGGCGCTGGTGCCATAGACCGTGGTGTCGCCGAACACCGCGACCTCGCGGACCCCCAGCGTGTTCAGCACGTAGCCGCGCACCGCGTCGTCCCACTGGCCGTTGCTGGGCGCCAGGCGGAAGGCGCCCGGATACTTCTCGGGGTCGATCAGGCTATCGATTACGCAGGGGTGGAGGCAGGGCATGCGGGCCTGGGACATGATCGGCAGGGTCGCCTGCGCCTCGCCGGAGTTGGTCGGCCCCCAGATGGCATGGACCTTGGCCCGGCTGATGAGGTCCTTCGTCGCGGCCACTGCCTTGGCCGGGTCACCCTGGGTGTCCCGCGTGACGAGTTCGACGGGGCGCCCGCGCACGCCGCCGGCGGCGTTCAGCTCGGCCACCGCGAGCGTCACCCCACGGTTGAAGCCCATGGCCGGGGTGGCGCTCGGCCCAGTCAGCGCCGCGAGCCAGCCGATGCGGAGCGGCTCGCCCGATTGCGCCGTGGCGAAGCGCCCGAGCAGCGGGGCCGCGGCGGCGCCCAGCACCAGCGTTCGGCGTGTGACCATCGTGCCTTCCTGGGATCTCGCCCGCGGCCATGGGCGAGTCATTGACGTGACAGGCCCTTTGGAGCCAAAGGGCACGGACCATGATGCCGCCGCAATCCCGCGCCATTCATGGGCCTTAAGATCTAGACCAGACCAGACCGGGAACCTACATGCGGCGACGGAGATTGATGGCGGGCGCTCTGGCGGCGGGGCTTGCGCCCGGCGTGGGGCTACGGGCGGCCGACGCGGACGCGATGCCGTTCGACGCGCAGACGGTGCGGACGATGGCCCGCGCCCTCGGGGCCGCCGCGTTCCAGCCGCCGGACGCCGCGTTGCCGGATGCGCTGGCCAAGCTGACCTACGACGCCTACCGCACGGTCCGCTTCGACCCCGCGCAGTCGCTCTGGCGCGGCGCCGGCCTGCCGTTCGAGGCGCAGTTCTTCCACCGCGGCTTCCTGTATGCCAACCGGGTGCAGCTGTACGAGGTTGCCGGCGGCCAGGCGCGCGCCCTGCGCTACCGGCCCGAGCAGTTCGATCTCGGCGCCGCGCCGCGGATCGGGGACGACCTCGGCTATGCCGGCTTCCGGCTGCACGGCGCGATCAACCGGGCGGACACGGTCGACGAAATCGCCGTGTTCCTGGGCGCGAGCTATTTCCGCGCGGTGGGCAAGGGCCTGCTGTACGGCCTATCCGCCCGCGGCCTGTCGATCAAGACCGCCGACCCCGGCGGCGAGGAGTTCCCGGCCTTCAAGGCATTCTGGCTCGAACGCCCGCAGCCGGGCACCCGCGGCATCGTCGTCACCGGCCTGCTCGACAGCCCCAGCGCCGCCGCCGCCATGCGCCTCTCCATCCGGCCCGGCGAGGACACGGTGTTCGACGTGGAGCTGACGCTGTTCCCGCGCGAGGACATCGCCCAGGCCGGCATCGCGACCATGACCAGCATGTTCCTGTTCAACGCGCTCGACCACGAGGGGGCCGACGACTATCGCCGGGCGGTGCATGACAGCAGTGGGCTGATGATGCTGACCGGGCGCGGCGAGGCGCTGTGGCGGCCGGTCACCAACCCGCAGACCCTGCAGGTCAGCCAGTTCGCCGATGCCAGCCCGCGCGGCTTCGGGCTGATGCAGCGCGCCCGGGCGCTGGGCGACTTCGAGGACCTGGAGGCGCGCTACGACAAGCGCCCGAGCCTGTGGGTCGAGCCCATCGGTGATTGGGGCGAAGGCGTGGTGCAGTTGGTGGAGATCCCCACCAAGG
>CAHJXG010000043.1 GCA_903644035.1 Rhodospirillales bacterium | reverse complement strand
CAGCAGGCGGCGGAGACGGCGGCGCAGCTGGCCGAGGCGCGGCGGCAGCTGGCCCAGCTGCGGGCGCAGATCGCCGAGCAGGACCGCACGGTGCAGGCCGACCGCGCGACTATCGAGGCGCGGCTGTCCGACCTTGCCAAGATGGCGGAGCAGGTCCGCGCGCTGACGGCGCTGCGTGACGAGCTGGAGCGGCAATCCCGTGACGCGGCGGCACGGGCGACGACGGAGGAGCAGCGGCGGCAGGCGGTGGCGGCGCAGCTGTCCGACGAGCAGAAGCTCGCCGAGAGCGGCCGGGCGCAGATGGCGCTGCTGGCGCGCCAGGTGGACGAGCTGCGGGCGCAGATGGCGCGTCTCGCCGCGTCGCTGTCGGTGGCAGAGGCGGCCGGGCAGGACAAGGATGCGCAGATCGCCAACCTCGGCACCCGGCTAAACGCGGCGCTGGCGTCCAAGGTGGAGGAGCTGCAGCGCTATCGCAGCGAGTTCTTCGGGCGGCTGCGCGACGTGCTGCAGGGCCGGCCCGGCGTGCAGATCGTGGGCGACCGCTTCGTGTTCCAGAGCGAGGTGCTGTTCCCCGCCGGCAGCGCCGACATGACGCAGGCCGGGCAGGAGCAAATCCGGGCTTTGGCGGCGACGCTCAAGGACATCGGGGCGCATATCCCGTCCGACCTCAACTGGATCCTGCGGGTGGACGGCCACGCCGACCGGCAGCCGGTGACGCGGGCCGATTTCCCATCCAACTGGGAGCTGTCGGCACAGCGGGCGATCAACGTGGTGAAGCTGCTGATCGACGCCGGCGTGCCGGCGCGGCGCCTGGCAGCAACGGGGTTCGGCGAGTTCCAGCCGTTGGACCGGACCGAGGGGGCGGGGTCGTATGCGCGCAACCGGCGGATCGAGCTGAGGCTGACGGATCGTTAGGGGACGGCGCCGTCCACGGCGGTGCTCGCCTTGATCGGTGTAGGATCATGCTCATGAGGTCAAGCGCACCCGTGATGCCTAGGCCGCCGCCGCGACAACGCCTACACTCCGTCCAGCAAGAAGGATGCGGCCCTGGACCACCCTGAGCACGACAAACCCTCCGTGGCGCCCGTCGGGTCAGAATGGCAGGTGTCTGGGCAGACTCTGGCAGCGCGGTCATGGTCGGCACATCGCCGACTTGGGAAGGTGCCATGGGGATTGCTGGACGCCAAAATCACCCCGCCCCAGTCGTAAGCTGTTCGGCATAGGCTGCAAACCAACGCGGCCCACCAAAGGACCTCCGCCATGCCTCAAGGCGCCCTCACCTCCGTCCCTCTCGACCTGTCCAACCTCCGCGTCGCCATCACGGCAGGCGCCGGCGGGATCGGCCGGGTCATGGCGGACAGCTTCGCGGCGTGCGGGGCCGACGTGTTCGTATCGGACGTGGATGACGCGGCGCTCGCCGCCTGCGGGCACCGTGGGATGCGGGCGGATGCCGGGCGGGTGGCCGACCTGGAAGCCTTCATGGACGCGGCCCTGTCCGCGCTCGGCGGCCTCGACGTGCTGGTGAACAACGCGGGCATCGCCGGGCCGACGGCGCGGATCGAGGACGTGACGCCCACGGAACTTGACGCCACCCTGCAAACCGACCTCGCCAGCATGTTCCACTGCGCCCGGCGCGCGATCCCGGCGCTGCGCCAATCGGGCGGCGGCAGCATCGTCAACCTCAGCTCGGCGGCCGGCAAGTTCGGCTTCCCGCTACGCAGCCCCTACAGCGCCGCGAAGTGGGGCGTGGTCGGCTTCACCCGGACGCTGGCGATGGAACTGGGACCCGACAACATCCGGGTGAACGCCATCCTGCCCGGCCTCGTGGACGGCCCGCGCATCCGCAGCGTGCTGCGCAACAAGGCGCAGGCGGCGGGCATCAGCGACAACGAGCAGACCGAGCGCTCCGTCAGCACCGTGGCGCTGCGCTGCTTTGTGACGCAGCAGGACATCGCCAACATGGCGGTGTATCTGTGCAGCCCCTTCGGCGCCACCATCAGCGGCCAGGCCATCAGCGTGGATGGCGGGATGGAGGGCCTGAGCTAGAGGTTGGTCTGCGCCTCGGCGGGCGGCTCGTCGTCCGGGCCGTAGTACAGCGCCGCGCACTCCGTCCGCAGCACGCCTTCGATCACCGGCATGTCCTTGCGGTAGGCATCGCGGATGAAGTTCATCGTGTCGAGGTGGCGATCCTCGAAATACATCTGATGCACGTCCTCGCGCCCGGCCCCATACACGACGCGGTCGATATGGCTCCAGATGCTCGCCATAGTGCACATGCCGCAGGGCTGCAGCGTCGAGTAGAGCGTGGCGCCCCGCAACTCCTCCCGCCCCAGCGCCGCCCCGGCCCGGCGGATCGCCACCATCTCCGCATGGGCCGTGGGATCGTGGCGCAGGCCGACCTCATTGTGCCCCTCCGCGACCACGCGCCCGTCGAGCACGATCACGCAGCCGATGGGCGACGCCCCCTCCGTCCGGTCGCCGCGCTGGGCAAGTTCGAGGGCGCGGGCCATGAACTCGCGGTCGGCCTCGGTCGCCGCCAGCGCGGGCCTTGCTCCAGGGGACGCCGTCCCTTCAGGTGCGTCTGTCATCTCTGCCCCAGCGCCGCCGGGGCAGGAGAGCCACCACGCATCATGCGCTCTTGGCCATGATCCCGATCATGCGCTCTTGGCCATGATCTCGTCCGCGATGTTGCGCGGCACGGGGTCGTAGTGGTGGAACTGCATGGTGAAGCTCGCCCGGCCTTTGGTCATGCCGCGGAGCTGGCTGATATAGCCGAACATCTCCTTCAGCGGCACGTGCGCGCGGACCATCACCGTGCTGCCGGCGCTGTCCTGGCTCTGGATGGTGCCCCGGCGGCGGTTCAGGTCGCCGACCACGTCGCCCACATGGTCCTGCGGCGTCGTCACCTCCACGTCCATGATCGGCTCCAGGATGATCGGCGCCGCCTTCTTCATGCCGTCGCGGAAGCACGCCTTGGCCGCGATCTCGAACGCCAGCGCCGACGAGTCCACGTCGTGGTACTTGCCGTCCACCAGGCTGTACTTGAAGTCCACCGTCGGGAACCCGGCCAGGACGCCGGTCTCGCACTGGTTCTTGATGCCCTTCTCGACCGCCGGGATATACTCCTTGGGGATCGAGCCGCCGACCACCTTGTTCTCGAACACGATGCCGGCGTTGCGCTCCATCGGCTCGAAGACGATCTTCACCTCGGCGAACTGGCCGGAGCCGCCGGTCTGCTTCTTGTGGGTATACGTCTCGGTGTGACTGCGGCTGATGGTCTCGCGATACGCCACCTGCGGCGCGCCGATGTTGGCGTCCACGCCATACTCGCGCTGCAGCCGGTCGATGATGATCTCCAGATGCAGCTCGCCCATGCCCGACAGGATGGTCTGCCCGCTCTCCTGGTCCGTGCGCAGCCGCAGGCTCGGGTCCTCGCCGGCAAGCTTCTGCAGGCCGAGCGTCATCTTCTCGACGCCGTCCTTGGTCTTCGGCTCCACCGAGATGTCGATCACCGGGATCGGGAACGACATGCGCTCCAGCACCACCGGGTCCTCGGCGGCAGCCAGCGTGTCGCCGGTCACGGTGTCCTTGAGGCCCACGAAGGCCGCGATGTCGCCGGCATGGACCTCCTTGATCTCCGCCCGCTTGTCGGCATGCATCTGGAACATGCGGCCGATGCGCTCGCGATGGTCCTTGGTCGTGTTCATCACGGTGTCGCCGGACTTCAGGCTGCCGGAATACACCCGCACGAAGGTCAGCGTGCCGTACTTGTCGTTGATGATCTTGAACGCGAGGCCGGAGAACGGCGCCTTGATGTCGGCGGGGATGATGCGACGCACCGTACCCTCCGGCTCGTCCTCCTCCTCCGCGACCTTGATGCCGGGCACGTCGATAGGGCTCGGCAGGTAGTCCAGCACGCCGTCGAGCAGCGGCTGCACGCCCTTGTTCTTGAACGCGGTGCCGCACAGCACCGGGCGGAACGCGCCGCTGATGGCGCCCGCCTTGATGCAGCGCTTCAGGGTCTCGACCGACACGTCGCCCTTGTCGAAATACTCCTCCATCGCGTCGTTATCGACGCTCAGCGCGGTGTCCAGCAGCTGCGTGCGATACTCCTGCGCCTTTTCCATCAGGTCGGCCGGGATCGCCTCGTCGTGGAACTTGGCGCCCAGCTCGCCGCCCTCCCAAACGATGGCCTTCATCTCCACGAGATCGACGACGCCGATGAACGTGTCCTCGATGCCGATGGGTAGCTGCAGCGGCAGCGCCACGATGTCGAGCTTCTCCTTCAACGTGTCGAACGCCCGGTAGAAATCGGCCCCGGTGCGGTCCAGCTTGTTGATGAAGATGATGCGCGGCACGTTGTAGCGGTCGGCGAGGCGCCAGTTGGTCTCGCTCTGTGGCTGCACGCCGGCCACGCCCTCGATGATGAACACCGCGCCGTCCAGCACGCGCAGGCTGCGGTTCACCTCGATGTTGAAGTCGATGTGGCCCGGCGTGTCGATGATGTTGATGCGGTGGTCCTTCCACTCGCACGTCACCGCGGCCGAGGTGATGGTGATGCCGCGCTCCCGCTCCTGCGCCATGTAGTCGGTCGTGGTGTTGCCGTCATGCACCTCGCCGATGCGATGCGACACGCCGGTGTAGTACAGGATGCGCTCGGTCGTCGTCGTCTTGCCGGCGTCGATGTGCGCGGTGATGCCGATGTTGCGGATAAGGGCGAGCGGGTTGGCTTCGGTCTCGGACACGGTGCTACTCCATTCGAAAGCCGGGCATGACACGGCAGGCGCCGCCCGGCCCCTTGCCCGGCGCGCCCTGCCACGCACCCCTCGCCACGAACAGCGCCCGGCGGGGGCCGACTAGATCATGCGCTTATGTGCGGCACGAAACGCGGAAATGCAAGACGGTCCTGCGCTGTCAGATCGAACGCTGACGCCGGAAAACCCCATGACCGCCTGGATGCGCGAGCAGGCCAGACCTTACCCCTGGGACCGCACTGCCCGTTGCTGGTTGGCGGAGTCCGGCGCAGCAGTGTGGGACGAGGCAACTCAACCTCGATGTATTGCCCTCGGCCTGCTCCCTCGACCGCCACGAGGATCTGCGGCGCGTTGTCGCGGAGAGTCGGCCAGTGATTGATGGACAGCACGACCAATCCGATGTGCCGCCCGCTCAGGTTCTGCTGATGGCGAAGGTTCCGGCCTGCGGTCAGCAGCACGTCGAAGCCGGCCGCCGCCGCCGCCGCGAGCAGATCGCCATTCTTCTGTTCGCTCCAGCTGCACTCGTCGGCGAAAGAAGTGTCGTATCCGGGCATCAAGCGACGCAGCGGTGCCGGAACATTATGGTCAAACAGCAGGCGCAAGCTGCTCCTCGTGCTGGTCATAGAAAGCCAGCACTTGGCGCACGGTGTCGAGCGGCAACCGGTAGGCGTCGGCAAGCCACGCGTCGCCTTCCCCGCGGTTGACCAGCAAGTCGTCCAAGCGGACGCGCGAATGACGGATAACCGGGGCGCCCGAAAGTTTGCCGGGCACCCTCTCAATCAGCGGGCAGTCCGTCCAGTCCATTGCGTCCTCCTCCGAAGAGCAATCAATATCACCCTCCTGGGCACGTCCGCTTCTCAAGATGGCCGATCCTCAAACCGTTATCCATCTTCCTTTGCCACCCACCCGTCCGGCCCGTCCTTCGCCCGCCCCTCGTTCCGCAGCTTCAACAGGTGGGCCAGCACGTTGCGCTCCGCCGCGCGGCGCAGCCGTTCGTCCACCTGCGAGTACAGCGCGTCCGTCAACGCCCGCGTGCCCAGGGGCTGCGGGCCGAGTGCCGCCAGCACTGCAGCCTCCCGCGCCACCCGATGCGTCAGCAGGTCCTGCACGAACGGGCGTGGGTCCGGCAGCGGCGGGCCGTGGCCGGGCAGGTAAACCGCGTCACCGCGCTCCAGCAGCCGGCGCAGGCTTGCGAAATACGCCGCCATGTCGCCGCCCGGCGGGCTGACCACGCTGCTCGACCAGCCCATCACGTGGTCCCCGCTGAACAGCACGCCATCGGGGCCTGCGAAGCACAGGTGATCCGCCGCATGCCCCGGCGTGAACACCGCCTGCCAGCCGTCCACCGCGTCCCCGTTCCGAAGCGCCACATCGGGCACGATGTCCGCCGCCGCCGGGGCGTTCCAGGCGTAGACCGGCGCCCCCGTGGCGGCCCGCAGCGCCGGCAGCGCGCCCACATGGTCATGGTGGGTGTGGCTCAGCAGGATGCGCGCGACCGGCCCGGCGGCGGCCAGCACGGCGGCGACGTGCGCCGGGTCGTCCGGCCCGGGGTCCAGCACCATGGTGCCGCCCTTGGCCTCGATCAGATAGGTGTTGGTGCCGTGATAGGTCATCGGACCCGCGTTCCCCGCCACCACCCGGCGGATGCCGGCCGCGACCGGCTGCGCCACGCCGCGCGGCGGCTGCGGCTCGGTCAGGAACGCCATCAGGCGGCGCCGCG
>CAHJXG010000042.1 GCA_903644035.1 Rhodospirillales bacterium | reverse complement strand
AGGATCATGCGATGCTGTCTGACAGGGCAGCGCCCGCGCGTCCAGGCTCGGCACGGGGCTGGCGCATGGCCGCGGCCGCGTTAGATTATGGCCGATGTCCGCCACGGTGCCCGTGGCCCGGGAGCTGCCGATGCTGACCACCTCGCCCGAGTCCAAGACCTTGCACCACGCGCAGACGGCGCTGGCCAGCACGCCGCAATTCATGGTTCCCATCGTCTGCGCGTGGTGCTGATCGAGGACGCCTCGGCCGCGCGTGCCGCGTGATGCCTGCGCCGCGCCGCAAGGCGTTGTCCGAGCAGGACCGGGCCACCTGGGCACTGTATGTCCGCCACGTCTTGCCCTTGGCCGGCGTCGTGGCGCCGGATGCCCCGGCAGAGCCTGGGCCGCTCCCCTCGGCGCCGCAGTCCACCCCGCCCATGCCGCTGCCGGTCCTCAAGCGCCTGTCGCCGGTGCTGATCGGCCATCATCCGCCCGGCGTCGACAAGGCCACGTGGAACCGCTTCCGCGCCGGCAAGCTCTCGGCGTCGCGCACCTTGGACCTGCATGGGCGCACGGCGCAGCGGGCGTTCTCCGCCTTGCGGGAGTTTCTGGGCAGCGCCCATGCGGAGAAGCTGCGCTGCGTCGAGGTGATCACCGGGCGCGGCAGCGGCGAGACGGGCGGCGTGATCCGGCGCGAGTTCCCACTGTGGCTGAACCAGCCGGAGCTGCGGCCCTTGGTGCTGGCGGCGGCGCATCCCCATGCGGCCAATCCGGGGTCGGTCCGGCTGCTGCTGCGCCGGGTGCGGCCGGTGAAATGAGGGGCGGGTGGCATGGGGATGCGCTATCGTGGGCTGAGGCCTGAGAGGCGACACCGATGAGCCAGTTGCAGCAAAAGGCGATGACGCCGGAGGAGTTCCTGGCCTGGGAAGCCAAGCAGGACCTGCGATGGGAGTTCGATGGGTTTCAGCCGGTCGCGATGACGGGCGGCACTGTCGCCCATTCGGTGATCCAGGGAAATCTCATCACGGCGCTGAACAACCGTCTGCGTGGCAAGCCGTGTCGGCCTTATGGTCCCGACCTGAAGATTGAGATCGGCCCAAAGTATCGCTATCCCGACGCCTTCGTGTCCTGCACGCCGGTTGGCGGTCCCTCCACGATTGTCATGGACCCCGTCGTGATCTTCGAGGTGCTATCCGAAAGCACTGCTCGAACCGACCGCACGACGAAGCTTATGGAATACCGCTCGCTGCCCTCGGTTCAGCGCTACGTGATGCTGGAGCAAGAGCAAGCGGTCGCCACAGTCGTCACCCGCAATGAAACGGGTTGGAGCCTTGAAGTTCTGGATGGCGACGGGCTGCTCGCGATGCCGGAAATCGGCATCGAGGTCGCCATGGCGGACCTCTACGACGGGCTGGACCTTACGCCGCCGGCCCCGTAGCGAGCTTCGCCTCGATGCTGTCCCAGATCGCCGCCGCGAGGTCGGTGCCGTCGAACCGGGCGATCTCCTGCAATCCCGTCGGCGAGGTCACGTTGATCTCC
The DNA here is from genome assembly GCA_903644035.1 of Rhodospirillales bacterium. GTDB lineage: Bacteria > Pseudomonadota > Alphaproteobacteria > Acetobacterales > Acetobacteraceae > CAHJXG01. The sequence goes on along the minus strand of CAHJXG010000042.1, from coordinate 1,559 downwards.
GTCAGGCAGTCGCCGATCACGTCGATTCCGACGAAGATCAGGCCGTGGTCGCGCAGGTACGGGCCGATGCGGCGGCAGATCTCCTGCTCGCGCCCAGTCAGCGACGACGCCTCGGGCCGGCCGCCGACGTGCATGTTGGACCGTGCCTCGCCCGCCGCCGGCACGCGGTTCACCGCGCCCATGGCGACGCCATCAATCAGGATGATGCGCTTGTCGCCCCGGCGCACGGCAGGCTCGTAGCGCTGGATCATCAGCGGCTCACGCGACCGGGCGAAGTGCATCTCCAGCAGCGACGCCAGGTTCTCGTCATCCGGCCTGATGCGAAACACCCCGGCGCCGCCGTTGCCGAACAGCGGCTTCACGATGATGTCCTGGTGCTGGGCCCGGAAGGCGCGGATCGCCTCGGGGTCCCAGGTGATCAGCGTGGGCGGCATCAGGTCCGGGAAGTGGGTGACGAGCAGCTTCTCCGGGCTGTCCCGCACCCATTTCGGGTCGTTCACCACGAGCGTCCGCGGGTGGATGTGCTCCAGCATGTGGGTGGCGGTGATGTAGGCCATGTCGAATGGCGGGTCCTGTCGCATCAGCACGGTGTCCATGCCTGCGAGGTCGAGCGTCTCCGCCGGGCCGAAGCGGTAGTGGCTGCCGGGCACGCGCTGCACTTCGACCGGGCGGGCGCGGGCCAGCAGCCGCCCGGTGCGCGACTCTCCCTGGCCCTCGTGCAGCGACATGTGGCGCACGTCGTAGTGCCACATCGCGTGGCCGCGCCGCTGCGCCTCCAGCATCAGGGCGAAGGTGCTGTCGCCGTCGATGTTCACGGCCTCGATCGGGTCCATCTGGACCGCGACCCTGAGCGGGCTGGTCATGCTGCGCCTCGTTGTTGCCGCGCGAGGCTAGCAGACGTTCAGGCTGCCGGCACGCCCTTGCTGGTCGAGTATTCGAAATGCAACGCGGTGCCGGGATGCACGATGGGATGGATCGCGTGTGCCGCCATGGCGCCCTCGCTGAACCCCTGCAGGATCAGCTTCAGCTTGCCTGGATAGGTCGCGATGTCGCCGATGGCGAACACGCCGGGCACCGAGGTCTCGCAGCTTGCAGGCCGCACCTGCACATGGCTGCGCTCCAGATCGAGGCCCCACTCCGCGATGGGGCCGAGGTCCATCGACAGGCCGAAGAACGGCAGCAGCGCGTCTGCCTCAAGGTGCCGGGTCTGCCCATCCATGGTCGCGACCTCGACCGCCTCCAACGCCCCGTCCGTGCCGTGCAGCGCGTGGAGCTGGTAGGGCACCACCATCTCGACCTCGCCCCGGGCGGCGGCGGCGTAGAGCTGGGCTGCCGTCTCCGGCGCCGCGCGGAACTTGGCCCGGCGGTGCACGACATAGACCTTGTCCGCCACGTCCTTCAGCGACAGCGCCCAGTCCACCGCGCTGTCGCCGCCGCCGGCGATCACCACGCGGCGGCCCCGGAACTCCTCCCGCCGGCGGCAGGCGTAGCGGACCGCGCCCGTCGCCTCAAACGCCGGAAGGCCGGCGAGCGGCGGCCGGTTCGGGCCGAACGCCCCG
>CAHJXG010000041.1 GCA_903644035.1 Rhodospirillales bacterium | reverse complement strand
TGGGCACGCCGATCAAGCTCAGCCGCACGCCCGGGGGCGTCCGCGCGGCCCCGCCGCGGTTCAACGAGCACGGCGCGGACGTGCTGGCGGCACTCGGCTACTCCGAGGCGGACGTGCGGCAGCTTCGTGCCGACGGCATCCTGCACGACACCCGGCGGCGCTGACGCGCCCGCCCCCTGAGTCCGGAAAGACGACCCGGCCTGCTCGCTAAAGCACCGCCCACACGACCCCACCGATCACGGCCCATAGCGGCACGCTCAGCACCAGGCCCACGGCGATGCCCCGGGCGGGCGTCAGCGCGTCATCGACCGGCCCATCCGCCCCCTCGAACGCCGGAACGGCCTCAATCACGGGAGACGTCCGCAGCAGCGGCACCAGGTTCGGGCTGACCTGATCGGGGTGGCCCGGCCGGTGGCGGTCCTTGGGCGCGACGGAGGCGGCGCGCGCGCGAACAGGCTCCGGCTTGGTCACTTGAACCAGTTCTCTCGGGGTCATCGAAGCTGCCTCTGCAGACGGATGTGATGATCGACGGCGTCGTCTTTATTGAGCCACGATACATCATTTTGGTTTCCGAATGGTTAATGCGACGTCGACCTTACCGCCGCCGCATCTGGAACCGGGCGAGGCGCAGGCAGGGCTGCTCGACGAGGTGCCAGGACAGCCAGGCACAGGCCAGTGTGATGGCGAGGGCGGCGAAGAACGTCTGGTGGATCGACAGCCCGTCCATCATGGCCATGACCGACAGCGTCACGGGAAAGCCGAACAGGTAGGTACCGTAGGACAGGTCGCCGACCGCACGCCTCAGGCGGCTGCCGACGCCGCCCGCCAGCGCGGCGTACAGCACGAGGTAGGGCAGGAACAGCTTCAAGGCGAGGGCGCCCAGCGCCACGCCGGCCGCGGCATACAGCCCGATCAGGCTGAGCGCGAGCAGCCCCAGGCTGAACGGGACGCGGTCGCGCATCATCCAGGCGGCGCTCCCTGCCAGGAAGTAGCTGGACAGGTCGATGAACGGGAAGACGTGCACGTTGGTGAGCAGCGAAACGCCGGGCGCGGCGTCGCTCAGCCCGACATGCTGGGCCAACGGGTACGCCGTGAGGCTCAGCAGGAACAGCGGCACGGCCGAGCGCCGCAGCCCCAGCAGCAGGGCCACGACCGGCAACGCGATGTAGAAGGAGCACTCGATGGGAATGGTCCAGAGCGAGCCGTTCATCATCCAGGGCGGGTCCGTGTCGGGGAACACGCCGAACATCTGCGCGTCGAGGCCGAACACCGACACGTTCCACAGATGCCGGAACCCCACGTAGGTCAGGAAGGTCCAAAAGCTCTCCTTGAAGAAGGCCGGGCCGATCACGAACACCTCCGCCAGCGTCACGAGTGCCAGGCCGGGCACGACGCGGGCGATGCGGGCGAACACGTAGTCGTCGAGGCTGCGCTCGCACAGCGACCGGGTAACTAGGAAGCCGCTGATGACGAGGAAGGCATCGACGGCCAGCAGGCCGCCGAAACCGTAATGCAGGGTGGCGCCGACCGGCTCCCAGTCGCTGCGCTTGAGCGAGAAGCAGTGGCAGTAGATCACGAGGATCGCCAGGGCGATGCGCAGAAGGTCGAAGTTGTTGCGGGAGGGGTCGAAGCGGGTCGCGAATGTCGGCGCCCGCCGCTCCTGCGAGGTCATCGCGATGCCGTCGCCCAATGCCATCTCCCGCCCGCCGCCGCCCGCCCATGCAGGATGGCAACCCTGCTGATATAGGGGTACATTGTTTGCGCCTGCTAGACAGCCCTCGCCGGTTCCGTGCTGTTGATCCCTTCCTGAGCGGCCGGGCTACTCCGGTTCGACGCGGCTCCCGGCGTCCTGCCGCAGCCGGTGGAAGCTGCGGCGGCTGAACGGCAACATGCCGAGGTAGATCAGCCCGGCCACGGCCAACGCCGCCCAGGGATCCGCCACCAGCAACGCCGCGAAGATGCCGATCCCCAGCAGCAGCGGCAGCACGAGGTCGCGCGGCACCTTGAAGTTCTTGAAGCTCCAGACCGGCAGCGTGCTGACCAGCAGCAGCGCCGTGCCCGCCAGCACGACGGCGCAGAACAGCGGATGGTGCGCCAGCGCCTCCAGCCATGGCAGGCCGAGCGAGTGGGCCTCCAGCCCGAGGAACAGCGGGAACAGCGCCAGCCCCGCCCCTGCCGGCGCCGGCACGCCGGTGAAGAAGTTGTAGGCGTAGGCGTGCGCGATCGGCGGCGGCGTGTCGAGCGTCGCGTTGAACCGGGCGAGCCGCAGCGCCATGCAGACGGCGAACATCAGGCACGGGGTGAAGCCGAAGCCGCCGGCGCTGCGCAGCGACCACATGTAGAGCACAAAGGCCGGCGCCACGCCGAAGCAGCAGAAGTCCGCCAGGCTGTCGAACTCCGCGCCGAAGCGGGAGGTCGCCTTGAGCAGCCGGGCCAGCCGCCCGTCGATCCCGTCGATACACGCCGCCACCACGATGGCCACCGCCGCGGAACCGAACCGCCCCTCCAGCCCATAGCGCATGCTGGTCAGCCCGGCGCACAGGCCGAGCAGGGTCAGGATGTTCGGGATCATCCGGTTGAAGGACGGCCCGGCGTAGCGCGGGCGCTGCCGCGGCCGGAACCGGGTGCGCAGCCGCTGGACGGGAGAGCCGGCCCGGTCGAGCGTCACGGCGCGGACAATTCGGCCAGCACCGTCTCGCCGCCGATCATCAGCTGCCCCTCCTCGACCAGCGGACGCACGCCCTCCGGCAGATACAGGTCGGTGCGGCTGCCGAAGCGGATGATGCCGAAGCGGCTGCCGCCAACGACGGACTGGCCCTCCCGCACCGAGCAGACGATCCGGCGCGCGATCAGCCCGGCGATCTGCACGATGGCCATCTCCCGCCCGTCCGGCAGGCGCAGCGCGAGCGCGTTGCGCTCATTGTGCTCGCTCGCCTTGTCCATGCTGGCGTTGACGAACTTGCCGGAGCGGTAGGCGATGCGCGTCACCGTGCCGCTCGCCGGCATGCGGTTGACGTGGACGTCGAGCACCGAGAGGAAGATCGCCACCCGCCAGCGCGGCCCGTCGCCGAGGCCCAGCTCGGCCGGCGGCACCGCCTGCACGACCGAGACGACGCGGCCGTCCGCCGGGGCCACCACGGCGCCGATCCGTGTGGGCGGCACTCGCTCCGGATCGCGGAAGAAGTACAGGCAGAACAGCACGAACAGCGCACCGAGCCAGGCGAGCCAGGCGCCGACGAACAATCCAAGCAGCAGCACCACCACGCCGCCCAGGATGAAGGGCCGGCCCACCGGATGCGGCGGCGCCAGAACGGAACGGAAGGATTCAATCGGAGTCATGACTTACGAAATGGTCATTGTCCCGAGCGCGGGCAAGCCCGCGACGCCCCCAGCGCAGGCAAGCCCGCGACGCCCCCAGCACGGGCCAGCCTGCTACCGCGCGGCGACGGGCATGGCGAAGGCCTGGCCGGGGTAGATCAGCCGGGGATCGCGGATCTGGTCGCGGTTCGCCAGATAGATGACGGTGTAACGCACGCCCGCGCCATAGGCCCGCCGCGCCAGCC
>CAHJXG010000040.1 GCA_903644035.1 Rhodospirillales bacterium | reverse complement strand
AACGCAGCAGCCAGGCGTTCCTGCGCCGGGGCGTCCAAGCGCCGGGCCAGCCGGGCCAGGCGGGCGGCGAGGGTGGCGCACAGGTCCTCGTCCTCGTGGCAGGCGGCGGCACGATCCATAAGTTGCTTAAGCGTGGCGCTGCGGTCGCGGTCCAGAGGCTCGCTTTCGACCTGGCCGCCCTCCGTTACGCCGACGGCGTCCACGATGATGAAACGGTCCTTCACCGCGGCGCTGGGGGTGGCGCGGCGCAGCTCGGACGCGGCGATGCTGCGGGCGCCGCGGCCGACCATCTGCTCGAAGTACTGCCGGCTCCGCACGTCGCGCAGGAACAGCACAACCTCCAAGGGGCGGATATCAGTGCCGGTCGCAACCATGTCCACCGTGATGGCGACACGGAATAGGGGGTCGGTGCGGAAGGCCTTGATGAGCGCCTGGCCGTCGCCGCTGCGGTAGGTGATCTTCTGCACCCCGCGGTCGTCCAGGCCCAGCACCTCACGCGCGATGGCGGTCACTGTCTCGGCGTGGCTCTCATCGCGGCAGAACACCAGAGTTTTCGGGATCTCGCTGCGGCCGGGGAAGAGCTGGGTGGGCAGAGCGTTCTTATAAGCTTGCAGGACGGTGCGGATTTGGTTCGGCGCCTCCACCACCCGGTTGAGCTGTGCGCCGGTGTAGGCCAGGTCCTCGTCCAGCGCCTCCCAGCGGCGGGCGCGGGTGGCGCGGTCGCGGCGGGGAACGGTGAACCCGGCCTCCACGGTGCCGCCGTGCTCGCCGATGTCGGTGCGGATGCGATAAACCTCGAATCCGACGTTGACCAAGTCCGCGACCGAGCGCTCGAAGGGGTACTCGCTCACCATGTTCTGTTGGAAGTATCCGAGAGTGTGCCTGCCCGGCGTGGCTGTCAGGCCGACGGTGAAGGCATCGAAGTAGTCCAGCACCTGGCGCCAAGCGCCGTAGATGCTGCGGTGGCACTCGTCCACGATGACCAAGTCGAATGTTTCGGGCGGGATAGCCGGGTTATAACCGACGGGACGGGGCGCGGTGGCGGCGTCCTCGAACCCGCTGCGTTCGTCCGCGGCGTCGTCCAGGTCCTCGTTACGCAGGGCCGCGTACAGACGCTGGATGGTGCAGACGACAAGCTGCGCGTCCGGGTTGAAGGCGCGGCTGCGGAGGTGCTGAGTCACGAACTCCTCGGCGAAGCGCAGGTCGCCGCCAGGGGGCTTGTAGTCCTTGAACTCCCTAATGGTCTGCTCGCCCAGGTTGGCGCGGTCCACCAAGAACAGGATGCGGCCCATGCGGGCGTGGGTCAGCAGGCGGTGTGACAAGGCACAGGCGGCGTAGGTTTTGCCGGCTCCGGTCGCCATCCGCACTAGGGCGCGCGGGCGGCCCGCGGCAAGCGAGGCTTCGACACCCTTGATGGCCTCGATCTGGCAATCGCGCAGTGTGCCCGGGTCGAGCGGCGGCAGCGCGGCCAAGCGCGCGCGCAGGCGTCCGCCCAGAGCCTTAAGCATTCGGCGCATGGTTTCAGGGCGGTGCACGGCGAATACAGGCCGGGGTGCCGGCAGGGGGTCGCCGCCGTCGCGCAGCAGGGTCTCGGCCCCGGTGGACAGGTAGTAGAGCGGAAGCGGATCGGCCCAGGCGGGGTAGGCGGCCGGGGCGGCCGCTGCGTAGCCGGCGGCTTGGGGACCCACGCCCAGCAACGTTGAGCCGGCGGGCTTCGCTTCCAGCACGCCACATGCCTTCCGGTCCAAGAACAGCATGTAGTCGGCTGGACCCGTCGCGGTCGGAAGCTCTCGCACCGCAACACCCGGGCCGGCGTGCAGGTTCATGGCAGATCGGTCCTGAACGACCCAACCGGCTTGCGCCAGCATGGCGTCGATCTGCTGGCGGGCGCGAGTCTCCGGAGTCATTCGTTCATCATACGCGGGATCGGGGCAGCGCCAAGCATAGGATAGCAAAAGTTTGTCAGCGCCCGGCTAGAACTCCTCTACAGTCCGCTTTGCCTCCCGCCGCAACCCGGCACAATGCCGACGCAACTCTGCCATCCCCGCTCCATACATTCCATGCTGGGTGCGAGCCTCGCGGATGCGCGCCAGCCCAGCCGCGGTTCGAGGCCCCGTGCTAAGCCCGCCGTGCATCCGGCAGCGCCCGTTCGGCATGGCTGGCGATTGGCAGGGCTTCCCGGCCCGAGTTCTCGCCCCACACCGAGGGCAGGATTGCGCCATGGGCAGCGTCGTGTGCCAATCGGGCAGGCGGTGCATGGGGTTCCTCCCGGGTTTCGCTTCCATGCCCTACCCCCTCCCTGTCTGGCCCTCCGCCGGTCGCGCCAGCTTGGACATTGCCAACAATCGCTCGACCGCCAGGCGCCACCATCACGCGCTCGACCCGGACCACTTGCGTCCCCTTGCCCCGCTTCCTGTCCAGCGCCGCCACCACATCGAGAAAGGTCCGGGACAGATTGGCGGCCTGCTTCCGCAGCCGGTCGGCCGCCTCAAAGGGCTGGTCCGAGATCATGGCCCGGCGGAGGCATTCCATCGAGGCAGAGTGTAGTCCTACTGCCTGCGCTGCCATCATGCCCTCGATCCCGTCCGCCGGCTTGAACTCCGCCATTGCCATCATGGCTGCCTGATAACGCCGGTCCTGATCTTCCCATTTGGTGCCAGGCGGCAGCCACAAGGTTGCAAGGGCTTGGTTGGCTAAGATGTTGTTAAGAGCCTTGGACCGGGTGCCGCAGACGGAGCGGAGGCCAGTCGGTTTGTCGTCCATGTCACTCGGGCCGCCTACGTCCACCGTTGGCCCAAGCTTCGCTGGAGGCGTGTCACTCTGGCGCTTCGCTGCGTTGCTATTAGGCTTCGTCACCAGCCTATCCTCGTTCATGAAACGGAGTGCGACTGCGCCGCTACTTCGCCCGGGTCCAGCTGGGCATGTGGCCTATATTGGACCGGCTATCAAGCTAGTGGCCACGCCAGAACGGTCCTGCCCCATCCTAATGGCATCCATCGATAGGTGAGCCGCGCCCCGTCCGATTTGGAGGATGCCAGAGCAGGCGCGTCGTCCTGTTCGATTGCAAGTGATGACGCAGATGACGCACCTGCCTTGCGCGCGCCCAAAGGCCGCTCTGTTCCCATATGCAATGATGTCGCAACCAGCTTCCTCTTCCTAAGTGCGTCATCTGCGTCATCATGGGTCACGCCTTATACCAGAGGCCCTGTCGAATGATCGCAGTCGACCCATGTCAGCCGCTCATCAGACTGCCTTCGAATCTTGACAGCGGACATTCAGCCATGGCGGCCGTCGGCCGCTACGCGCCCGTCCCAGCCGTTTTGGGCGGCACTCGGAAATCCCCGAAAGCAGTCGTTCGTTGGCCTCGGGACGTCGGCCGCCAAGCACTCCTACTGCCGCTCAGCGCCATGAAAGGTGAGCGGTCTTCGGGCTCACAGGTTGGGCTGCAGCCCCCATCTTTCTGCGAGTGCCTCGCCGCCGTCTCTGTTGAGCGTGGTGAAAACTGAGGCTGTGAGGCTAGTTCGGAAACGATCCAGCCCATCGACCAGCGGCAGTTCCGTATCCTCAGGCGTGGAGAGAAAGTCCCAACCCTGGCGAAGCCAAGGGCAGCGGCCGGCGATACGGACATCCCCGGCGCTCGTCGGTTCTGTCAGCCAATCCGGCGGCTTGCCTTCCCGCCGCCGAGCGTCCCTCGGCACCTCGGGGACGTGCGCCATCTTCCCGTCATTCTTGATCATGCCCATGAACACGATATCGTAGGGAGTGGCCTGTCCTCTCTTCCCATAATAGGCGGCCATGCGGCGGATGGAGTTAAGGTCGCCGGTCACGTCGTAGCAATAGGCGGCGATCGCGCCGAACACGGGATTGACGTGCTTCTCGTATCTTAGCTGGGTCGCGAAATTGTCCACCTCATCGGCCGAGAGATCGCCGGTCAGCAATCGGGAGATCACCGTTGCAGCGACGCCGGTTTTCGCCTCGTTGCCATTGATTTCCCGATAGCTGATGGCGGCGACACCCTCATCGTCGCGCAGCATCGTGCCGTCGAGGTCACGATAGAACCACACTGGGGCGAACAGGCCATCGGCGAACTCGACCATCAGCACCCCTTCGTAACCGGGGTCGACGGGTGCGAACGCGGCCGGGTTGCGGACATGCTCGAGAAGCCGGACCGGCTGTTCGGACCAGACCCGTAGTATCGGGCGGTTGACGACAATCCGCGCTTCTCCAAAGCTTGTTGGCTTGGCGGCGCTATAAAGGGAGCGGCGCAAGCCCTCAGCCTTCTTCCGGCGAGCCTCGCTGGCCGCGAGCGCCTCCAGCACATTCAGCTCGTCTGCCAGCTGCACCGAAAGTTCGAGTTTACGGGAGTTCGGCAGATTAGGCGAGGCAAGGCGTCCGCGAGTCTGGCTTACGCTTTCGACGAGCGACTTGGCACTGTCCGGCAGCCCGGGAAATTCCAGGTTGGTATCGATGCCGGGGTGGGTCAAGCCGAACGACTCACCCAATACCGTGGTTCGGACCGCTGGGTCCTTGAGCACTGACTTGAAGACCCCAGGATGTGCCGCGTGGCCCAGAGGGCCCACGCTCGCCGCTTGGGTTGCGTTGGCGCGAGGCCAGGGTTGAAGGTCCGGATTGGGCGGCGTTGGCGGCGACTTCTCATTAAAGTAGATGACCTCGTCGAAGCAAGGGTTTCCCCCGGGAACCAGCGTGAGGTTGTACAGAGCTGCCCGCTCCTTCGTGGCGGCACGTAGTCCGCGACCGAGCGACGAACTGTTGATGATCTTGCGGTCGAACGCCGCCGGCACGCGGCCCCACAAGGCCTCAGCCAGCACGCCCGAGAAGATGCATTTGCCCGGTGCGGCGGCGCCATGATCCTTCACTTGGAAGGCGCTGGTAGCGTCTTGGCAGGCATTGAAGCGGGCAACCTGGAAGTCCGCGAGCGGCGGCTGGTGCCGTTTGCGCACGCCAGGCCTAGGCAGGAGGCCGCGAAGGTCCCGGCTGTTGGCGATGGCACGGCACGCATCGCTGAAGATCGTCAAGTGCTGGATGCCGTAGGCGTAGAGCTGTCGGCGTAGGTCCTCGACGAAGATGGAGTAGCCCTGGTCGAGCGAATCGCTTAGCAGCCAGTAAGTGGTGTCATCGTTTATGCCGGTCAGGCCATGACCGGTGAACGCGAGCACGAAATGGTCGACCAAAGTGCCGGCGGGCACGAGCTGGTCGAAGGCGTCCTGGAGGGAAGTGTCAGTGACGCGGTTCTCGTCCTTGTCGGTCAGGACAATGACGTCCGAGGCCGCGAAGCCTGAGTGGAGCGCCCATTGGCCGATTGTGTCGGCGGCGACGACCGCACCGTCGAGATAGGGAAATTCGTTGGCGTCGCCGTCGACGAGCTCGACGCTGCTGACGCCGATGGCGAGGCACTTCCTAGACAATAGCGCGCGCGCCATCCCGCCCTCCCTGGATCCAAAGGCCTCGCAGCCAGTCGAGTGGTGGCGACAGGACGACGGGCACGCGCCAGCGCGGGGGGCCGGGCCCGCGAAGCCGCTCGGCCATCACGATGGACGCTACCGCGACCATCACCGCGACATGAGCCGTCGGCGCGAACAGGGGAACAAGCATCCAGGCCCAGCAGCTGGCCAGGCACCACCCGCCGAGCGCGGCCCCGAAGATTATGCAGTCGCGGTCAGCGGCTAGCCCGAAGAGGCCGATCCGCCGTAGCCGGTGCGATCGGTTCTGCGCGGCCTTATGAAGGGGATTGGCGCTCCAGACCAGAGCTAGCAGGGACGCAGCAAGGAACGTAGCTGGAACGCTGCCCGCCAGGAGCCGCAGAGCGAACGCGGCAGCGAGCATTGGAATGCCGGCGCACATCCACACGCCGAAATAGCCCAGCAGGAAGCCGGCAGTGGCGCGCCACTGCCGCGCAGCGAGGCTCGATGCGCGGACATGCGACAAGGGCAAGGCGATGAGCGGCGTCATCATCGCGAGCAACATGGCGAGCCATGCGAGCGCCAGCGACGCGGGCGGATTGGTTGCGAGCAACAAGCGCGCGCTGGTATGGATCGCCGCGAGCGGCAGCTCAGCCGCGACGCTTCCACACAGCAACGGCAGATCGGCGTCAATATCGAGCGTCAAGGAAAAGGCGAGTGCGGTGCCGGCGACGAGCATGGGTCCCCTGAAAGGCGGCGCGAGCAGGTTGCCTAGAAAAAGGAACCGTGCGGATGGGCTCCTTGCGGCCCGGACGGCAGACGGGCCGGACATCAGTCTCGCAGAACGCTGACGCGGTCGATCGTGATCGGATCCGCGTTACCGCCGGCGTGAGCCGCGACGATCTTTATGCGCAGGCGCGCGGGATTAAAATCGCCCGCGGCGACGAGGCGCTGCGCCAGATCGGAGATGTCGAATATGAGCGTGATGCCGTTGCCGCCATGCTGCCCGTCGACCTTGGAGGCGCTTGCAAGGCCGAAAAGGGCGGCGCTGCCCGCCACCCGGTTTTCCGGCAGATCGTCGCCGGCGCCGGCGGGCGGGTTGACATAGGCCTGGAGGCCACCGGCGGCGCTCGCGCCGCGGATATTTTCGAGCTTCAGGAAGATCCGCCCACCGGCCGCGGCGGGGGCCCTGGCGCCCATGGCCGCGGCCATGTTCGCGCCTTCTTGGGGCGCGATCTTTACGACGGTTTCGATCGGATTGTCGCCGATCGTCATTTTCTCGCTGTTCGCACCGATGACTTTCGGTTCAGCCATGGCTACTGGTCCTAGCGCGGCGACGACGGCCCCGACGCTCGCGGGCGGGATCGGCACGCCGGTACCCGCGTGCAAATCATCATAATCGGGGTGGAGTTTGCCGCCCGCAAGCGTATCGCGCGCGGTAAATTTTTCCAATCCCGAGCCGTTAGCCTTTGGAAGAGCGAAGGCGCGGTCCGACGGACCGTCAAGCCACTGCCTGCCCGCCTCCATACGGACTCCGGGCTTGCTCATCCAAGCGGCCCAGAGCCGATCGATGTTGCAATGATGAAGCCAGAACAGGGGATCGAGGCCGGCGGTCTCAAAGCGCGAGAGGAAGCCGACGTCCGAGTTGGCCGGCGGGGTGCCACCGACTAGCACGTGGACCGATCCATGCGGCACGTTTTCGAGCTGCCCGCGCACGCCGATGTCGGGATTGGAGAACAACGTCTTGCTGCCCCCAAAACTGACCGATCCAGAGAAATCGGGCTCTCTCATCGCCGACAGATCGATGTCGGGAATTCGCAGTCGGGGCTCTGCGGCGAGGACCTTCTGGCCGAAGCGCGGAACGTCCTCGAGCGGGTTACGCGTCTTGTTATCGGGGAGGAATCTCAGGAGGAAGGCCTCGGGGATCTTGCGCGCGTTCGGGTCGGTCGCGTTGAGGTAGTTCCAGTAGGGCAGCTTCCAGCCGGCGGGTCCACCGAGTGCCACGATGGTCGCCGCAATGATCTCCTCGAAGCGAGCGAGATACCCGCGATGCCAGGGTAGGAAATAAAAGGACGAGTGCTGGCACTGATTCCAGGTGTTTTTGGTGTCAGCGGCGGCCGGCAACGCCGTGTTCCGATCGATGATGCCGAGCTGGATCCACAGGTCGCGATCGAACTGGTGCATCGCGGCGAGATAGAGCCAGCTATTTCGGTCGGTAATATCGCGTTTCTTCAACTCGATAATGGCCTTGGCATACCAAAGGAAGGTGTCGTTCCAACCAGGGCCCAACTTCCAGGCGTCCTGCCGCTTGCTCGCCATGATGTCCCCCCCCTCCGCTGAGTTGCCGCGGCGCTCGATGTGGTCGCGACACGCTCGTGCTTACGCACGCTACTATAATCACAGGAACGGCTGCTTCTCCATCAGACGGCGTCAAAAGCTGTCGGGCGGGTATCGGCCAACTGCCCCGTGGGACCGGCGTCCGCATTTTAACGGCGCCGTTCCGAGGCGGACAGGCTGCTTCCTACCCATTGCGGTCATTCAGTAGGGCCTCTGGCATTACGCCCCTGGACATACCACCGACCTTCCTTCGTCCGGCTCCCGCGCACCCATCCTAGCCGTTCCAACACCGCAGTAATCCTGCGTTGGTCGGTCGTGCCCAGCTTAGGCTTGTCGAACCCCAGCCCTTTCATTGCCACTTGCAAAACCGTGGTGCGGCGCTTCGCTTGTTCTTTTTGGTTGGCAACAAAAGCCAGGTAGTCCGCGACCGCTTCCTCCCAGGCATCCACCTCATACCGGGCGTCCTGTTCGGGCCGGATATGCCCGGCCTCAAAATCCCGGTTGGGCCACCAGGGTTCCTTGCGGCGGAACAAGCAGACAGCCTCGGCAAACAACTGGTCCCGGTCACGCGCCAGCGCCTTCACGTCGATGCAGTCTCCCACCTTCACCGGCCAGAACCGCCGGCCGCCGGTTTCGTCCCGCAGATAGGTCGCCTTGTTCGTGGTGCCGATGAACACGCATTGGCGCGGCTCGATTACTTCCTTGCGCCCGAAGCTCGGCCGATAGCGTTCTGTGGTGCGCGTGATGAACGCCTTGAGGGTAGCGGCTTCCGCCTTGTCCAGCGCCGACATTCCCGCAACCTCGATCAGCCACTTGCCGTTCAAGTGCTGCGCCACGTCCTTGCCGCCGCTCCGCAGATCCGGCAGAGCGTCGGAGAACCACTGCCCGGCCAGAATGCCGCAAGCGGTGCTTTTCAGCGCACCTTGTGCACCCTCTAGCACAAGCATGTAGTCCGCCTTGCACCCCGGCTTGAACACACGAGCTACGAGGGCGATCAGGAACATGCGCCCAATGCCTTTGGTGTACTCGGTCGCTCCGGCGCCCATGTAGTCGGTCAACCACCTGTTCAGCCGCGGCTTGTCGTCCCAGCGCAGCCCACCCAGCCAATCACACACGGGATGATAGGCCCGTTCGCTGGCACGTAGCTGGACGGCCTGGTGCGTCGTATCTTTGGAGAGTGCGTGCAGCCCAACCTTCTGCAACCACTCTTGCACCGCCGTCACGTCCTGGTCCTGCACGGGTCGCACGAGGTCGGTCCCGAGCGGAACCGTGGCGCCGGGGACAAAGCGCGTCAGCATGTCCTGGCGCATCATGTCATCGCGGGCCAATAGGTCCGCCAGCTCCGGCGCGTGGCGCAACGCATGAGCAGCGTTCGCCAGGTTGCAGCGCGGGGTGCCCTTGTCGTTCAACTGCCAACCGTCTTTCCAGGCGTCGGCGCCCGCCTTGTCCCATATGCGGCGCAGCTCACGTTGGCCGTCGACCTCCCCCTTGTCGGCCACCCATGCCACAATCTCCGGGTCCAGTCGCATCGCCTCGACCATCGCGTCGAAACACTTGCCCTGCCGGCGCAGCTCGCACCCTTTGCGGAACGCCAGGGCGGAACGGGACTTGTCCCGGCCACCCAGCTCTCGCTTGCGCAGTCGCGCGTGCTCCGGCGCTCCTATGGCGGCATCAGTCTTATCATAGGCGCTTTCCGCGCCGGACAGCGCTGGCCCAGCCTCCCTCAGCAACCACGTCACCACGTCGGCTGGGACGGGCCGCAACTCGGCTGGCGTGCCGGGTAAGTGCTGCTCGGTCACGGCGAAAAACCGTCCTCCGGCGTAGAACTCAATTGCGGGCGGATGCTCGCTGCCCTCCTGCTTGAAGCAGGCCCCCAGCTTCTGCTTGCCGCGATCCTTTCCCAGCAATGCGAATGTGGTTGCGGCGGCGGCGGCGTCCAGCAGGACGAACACCTTGACGCCGAACCCGGACGGGGATGTTTCCGTGTAGCTGTCCAGCCTGGCAACCACCTCCGTTGCCCACAGCGCCAGCGTCCCGGCGTTATCCTTGCAGGTGTCCAGGTCAACGCCGGCCAGGATGCGCCCGTTGCCCAGGTCGCCCAGCTCCAGCCCGATCCCGCCGACCTGATAGGGCAGCGGTAGTCGGGCCGCGCGCTTTTCCGCATCCTTGCGTGTCCCCCAGGTCACAGGCTTGTCCGCCAGAGCCTTGCCATCGCCGCGCGGGCTGTAGGGCACCTTGGTCGGTTTGTCCCGTCCTTTGGGCAACTCCGTCTGCCACGCAACCCAGCGGAAGCAGAAACCCATCTCCGCCAGCGTCACCGGCTCGCCGGACATAGCGTTCATGCCCGCTCCCCCGTCGCGCGGCAGCGCAGCTCTAGCGCTGAGTGGCTAAGCCGGTCGGCGTGCCAGGTCCGGCCTTCGTTCTGGTGAAGGTTGGCCTCCAAATCCAGCCGGGCGGCTTTTACCAGGGCAGTGGCGGGATCACTGGGGATTGGCAGCAGTGTGGGGACAGGTGCCAGCCTGGGGCCGTAGGAAGCGAAAAGAGTTTTCATATTGCGTCCCTTTTGGGCAGGGGCGCGGGTTCCAATGGCGAAGCCTTGGGCGGCGTGGTAGAAGGGCGGCACCGCTGACGCCTAAAACCTACCAGCAGCCCGGCCGGAATCACCGCGCCGGGTTGCTTTGCTTCTAAGCTGCCTGTGCCGTGCCGGCTTCAGACGTGCTGCGCCGGGGCGCGCTGGTGCGGCTTTCCGCCCAGCCCAGCGCATCAGCCCACCGATACAGAGCGCGGCCGGAGTAGGTGCGATACAGCGGGCCACCGCCGCGGCACGCCTTTGTGGCAAGGGTGGCAGAGGCGGTGGGGTAGCCGGCAGCGGTCAGGGCCGCGGCGGCTTGGGTGCGGGTGAGAAGGTCGTCAAGGTTGGGGGAAGCCATGCCATCGCTCCGATGATTGCAACGGCCTCCTATTCACAGCATCGGCGGCTTTCCGTCCAAATCAGACAACGGCTGAAATCGGCTGAAATCAGCCAGCCGATTTGACCTTTCTGGCCCGTTCGCCCCGCCGCCGCCGCAAGTGGTTCGGCAACTCGCTATGAGCTGCTTCGGCATCTTCGTATCGGCACTCCAGCGCAGCAACGCACTCCCGCACGATGCTCTCCCGCTTGGGCTTAGCGTTCTTCTCTCGCAAGAAAGTCTCGGCAGCGCCGGTGAGCCAAGCCAGTATCTCGGCTGATTGGTTTGAGGATTTGGCCTTAGTATCCCATGCCCCCCGCAGTCCCGCAGCCTCAAGCAGGACGTCATGGTAGAGCGGAAAGCGCGGGTCGGCGTCGCTGCCGTGCAAGCTGTGTTTGGGGAAGTGGCGTTCGAAGAAGGGCAGGCGATCTATCAACTCGCCACTCGGGGTGAACGCGAGCTGCCGGCTCAGGAAAGTGGTAGCTGGTATGACCACGGACTCTCGGGCGGCGTGGTGCAGTCGTTCTCCGTTTGCGCGCGCGGGCGGTTTCCCTGTCGCTTTCACGTGGCCGGAAGCCAGCAAGTCCATCAGTTCACGTTCGGCACTGTCAATGCACCTATGCTGGTCTTGCCTGACAGCGTAATCGGCGTCGGATTCGTCCGGCAGCTGCGAAGCCCCGCCATCGAAGCTGCGGTGACTAACGATGTGCCCGGGGGTGTCCAGGGTGCCGAATGCCCGCCAAGCCGCAGCTTTCCAAGCAAGCCAGTAGGACGCCTCGGGGAAGGATAACGGGCCAGCCGCGGCGGAGGCGGAGGCCCCGGCGGAACCATCGTCCCCGTCTAGGACCACTTCCGCCGGAACCACGCGGACATGCCAATAGACGCTGCCGCCGCCTTCAAAGCGTTGCTCTTTGTTCGGATCACGCTTGAGGTCCCACCAGGCCCGGGGAGCGATCCATTCCGGCCATGCTCCAGCTTTCTCCGGGTCCCCAAAAGCCCGCAGTTCGCCCCGCAACAGGCGTTGCAGCAGGATTGGCGTATGTATGTCGCTGGACTGGTCCCACCAGACTTCGGCCACGTCCGGTGGATATATATCGCGCGGCTGCACCATCACCTTGCAGTCGGGAGGCTGGCCACGGCTGTTGATCTGAATGAGGCGGCTCAGTTCCTCCTGCGAGTAGATGGTTGCGGCACCGCGGAAGTCCCAAACTGCGCGGTGGCCTCCCCTCTTCCACCACCGCTCGGGCACTCGGCCGGTAAACTCTGCTTCCCGCTTGGCCCCAGTCCGCGGCTCCACAAAAAGCGTCCCCGCTTTGGCAATTTGCTCGTCCCACGCTGCAACCAACTCCGCCATCCGAACCCGCACGTTGCAGAATAGAGTTACCCGTGAGACAGAACGGCCATCATGGACCATCCATAGCGTGCCTTTCGGCCGCTCATACAGAGTGCCGTCGCTGCCGAATGCAAGTCGGTCATTCAGGAACACCTCAGCTGGGATTGGGCGATGGATGCCCTCTAAACCGATTGGCTGCTTGCCACCCGCCCTTACAGTCTGCCCAAGGGCAACCACCTTTCCAGCGCGAAGCAGAGCTTTTAGCTCTGCCTCCGCCCCTTCCAACGCGGCCCAAGCGCCGGCGGCGATGGCGCGGCGGTCCCAATCGCCAAGGAATATGCCGGCTTCGGTGGGCGTATTGGGACGTGACCCCAAATCGAGAGGGCGTACAGCACCGAAGGCGCGCCAGTTCATGACATGCCAGGGGGGCAGGTCCGGCTCGATTGGCAGCGGCTCCGGCGGGCATAGCCGGCGTAATGCTCCGGCATCCACTCGTACATCGGCATAGTAGGGGCCTGGACGCCGGGTGATGAAATCGTGGTGCGTCTTTCCGCGCCAACACAGGATGCCATTCAGGCGAACTATGCGGCCGGGCGCCTGTAAAACTTTCTGAGGAATTGGGACATAAGTGCCCAAACAAGGTTCAACATCGGGGCTGTCCACGGGAACGCCCAGAGCAGGCACGACGCCATCACGTATGGCTGTAGTCAACCATTCTTCCGCCGTTGCCAGCGCGTCCAGCCAAGCAGCGTGCTGGGTGGCCACGTCACGCGTCCATTGTAGCAGCACGGTCGGGTTGCCAGCGCCGGGCGCTACTGCCTCATGCCGGCGCATAAGCCTGCGAACGGCAGCGCGGTAGACGCGGCCAGGATAGGGTGAGAGCTGGGTTGGGCGCCAAGGATGGCCCGCAGCGCGAGATGCCAGCGCTTCCGTTGCCCAAGGATCAGGCGGCACGCCCCAGTCATGGTGCGGGGGAGCAGACAAGCCGGTTTTGCCGAACGCCAAGCGGCACACGGCAGCCGCGGCAGGTAGCCAGGAAACAGCAGGCGGGGCGGGGAGCATAGATGTCTCCGAAGGAGGCTGAAAATGCTCTCGCATTCACGCTTCCGGCGCGCGCCGGACCAAACGCGGGCGACAGCCTTTCGTAAGGTGATGAACCCAGCTTAGCGGTTGTGCATTGTGGCCCTAAGCAGCGGCAGCCGCTTGCCGGTTGCGCCGAATGGGAAGCACATTTCCCACAGTAGCCTCCCCCATCAACTCCGCTGTCCGACTGGCCACGACGTCCGCTGCCGCCAGCAGCACCGCATCAGCAGCGTGGACATACCGGCTTGTGATGCTCTGCCCCTTGTGGCCTACCAAGGCCGCAATCGTCGTCTCGGAATAGCCTAGGTCGCCCGCCAGGCTCGCGAAGCTATGGCGCAGCACGTGGGGCGTCACGTCCGTTGGCAGCTCGCCGGCCTTGATGATGCGAGCGAACATGGCGGGGAAACCGGCCATTGTGCCCTTGCCGCGGTTTGCGGGGAACACCAGCGTTTGGCCACCGCCACGGGGCAGGGTCCGCAACACGTCACATGCAGCATGGGACAGAGGCCGGACAGATAGGCCCGTCTTGGTATCCGGCAGGCGAGCGGTGCGGCGGTCCAGGTCCACATGCTCCCACCGCAGCGTCAGGGCCTCCCCGCTGCGCCAGCCGGTCAGGGCCAGGAAGCGGGCGACTGCCAGTGCTGCGGGCCAAAGGCCGCCAGGCTCAGCCGCGCCGGCCTTCCGGGGTGTCTTGCGCGGACGGGGCAGGGCCGCAGCCGCCAGGCCAGCGCCCAGCGCGGCATACTCGGCATCCGTCAGGCGCCGCTCCCGCCGACCGTCTGCGTGGCGCACGACGCCCTGCACGGGGTTGTCCGGGCGCATCCGCTTGCGGACGGCATAGGTGAAGATGGCCCCCAGCAAACCTACGGTACGGCTGGATGCTCCTTTGCCGCCGCGGATGTTGGACAGCCCGCCTTTCTTGCCGGTGGGCTTGCGCGTTTTTGTGGTGCCCTCGGCAACTTGGTGCATGAAGGCTTCCACATCTTCCCGAGTGACAGCTGGTACCTTCATGGCGCCTAGGATCGGCTTGATGTGGGCAGTGATGCGGCTTCGGTCGGTCAGGACAGTGCTGGCCTTCTTTGTGCCGCCGCGTCGGGTCAGCAACCGACCAGCGTCGGCGTCCTCCAGGTAGAGATCACACAACTCCGCCACGGTCGCGGCGCTGCGTCTTGCTTGCTTGGCGGCAGAAGGATCGTTGCCCGTCGAGACTTCACCCAGCAACCGGCGCGCTTCGTCGCGGGCAGTGTCCGGAGTCCAAGGTGCGCCGTGCCGCCCGATAGTGAAGCGGCGGGACCGGCCATCAGCAGTACGGTAGAGCAGGACATAGGCGATGGCTTCGGATCGTTGCCGGCGGGCGCCGAAGCCAGGCACGGCCACGTCCCACACTT
>CAHJXG010000039.1 GCA_903644035.1 Rhodospirillales bacterium | reverse complement strand
TGCGCCTGCGCGACGCGGCGCGGGTTGCGGCGCTGGACGAGGCGCTGTGGGCGAGCCAGGACCCCGACTGGCTGCCGCACGGCACGGCGCAGGCCGGGCACGCGGCCCTGCAGCCGATCTGGCTCACGACGGCCGACGAGAACCCGAACGGGGCGCGCTTCCTGTTCCTGCTGGACGGGCTGGAGTGCGCGGACCTGCTGGCGTGGAGCCGGGTGTTCGACCTGTTCGACGGCCAGGACGAGGCCGCTGTCGCGGCGGCCCGGCGGCGCTGGACGGCGGCGAAGGCGCTGGGGGCGGGGCTGGCGTATTGGCAGCAGGGGGACCGGGGGTGGGTGAGGAAGATGTGACCCAGTCCTTTGCCTCCGCCCTGCTAGCCGACAGCGCCCAGCGCGTGAGGTCGCGAGGACGGTTGGTTTGCATGAGGCGTCGATTGCTGGGCCGGGCCTATGCGCTGACAGGCCAGGAGCGTCCGAAGCACCGCCAGGGGCTCACGCCAATCCATGTTGAAGTTTGCCCGTCCCACCAGTCCATGATGCCCGCCGTCCACGTCCGACACATGCTCGCGGCCGACATAGAGCATCGGCGAGGGGGCCTCGCGGAAATGGCTGTAGAGATACCCTTCGAAATGCCCGTCCTCAAGAAACGTCCGGTTCGAGAAGCCAACCCCGGGCTTGTTGGCGATCCAGCGGCTCTTGGCCAAGCCGGCGCCGATCGGCGCCAGGAAGGCATCGACGGAGGCGCACCACAGTACGCTCTCCGCCGGGGTGCAGCCGATGGCGTTGACGAAGCGCACGGCCGGGCAGGCGGCCATGATGCGTTCGGCCATCGCCTGCTCGTCCGTCACGGACATCTTGGCATAGGTCTGGGTGCCCGGCGGCAACGCATTCAGGCCATCGATGATGACGCCCAGCCGTGGATACTCGGCGGCAAGACTCCGTATGATGTTGATGTAACCGTTCTCCTGATCGACCCAAGCCCGGTTCTCAAGCCGTAAGGTGATCATCAGCAACGGGTCGGTCGCCTTGCGGAGGCTGTCACGTGTTTTCAGCAAGGCATCCGGAACCTGCTGCCGGCACCAGGTCTGGACCCGCTCCGCAACGTCCTGGGAGACATGGCGGTCGCGCAGGATGAGCGACAAGCCCCGCTGCGTCAGCATCGTGATGAAGGCGTCCTCTCGGCGGGGCAGCCTCAGCACCTGGCCCACCGACCGGAGCTCGTCTTTGTAGAGCTCGGTCACGCCTCCGAAGAAATGCCCGCCGTCGTACGAGGTCAGGATCTTGATGTCGCTTGGCTCAATGAGGCCAAAGAGATGCGTCCAGCCGGAGATCACATTCCAGATGTAATGTCCGATATGGCCCATCCCCTCCTCTGACACCATGATGGCCCGCTCAGGGGCGGCAAGGTAGAACTCTACCGCCTCGCGATTGTCCATCACACGTTGCATCGTCGTCGCAAGGTCGATTTCGGGCCGCATGTTCCAGCCCACCGTCAGCACGACGCCCAGGTCCGGGAAGAACCAGGCCGAATCGGCCGGGGCCAGGCTGATGTCGGGATCAGAGAAGATGATGCAGGAGCGCCCGTTCTTGCGATGCAGGAACGTGTGCAGGTTGATGGTGTCACGCGCGAGGTCACGCTCGCCGGTGAACGGGCAAAG
Source organism: Rhodospirillales bacterium (assembly GCA_903644035.1). Classification (GTDB taxonomy): domain Bacteria; phylum Pseudomonadota; class Alphaproteobacteria; order Acetobacterales; family Acetobacteraceae; genus CAHJXG01. Next base: position 974 of record CAHJXG010000039.1, on the reverse strand, counting down.
GACCGGCTTGCCGCCGAGGAGGACGGTCGCCGCCAGATCCTTGACCCGCAGCGAGATCGATGGATCGGCGGCGAACGGGATGTCCGGGGACAAGGCATAGCACGCCTCGCCCACGCCATCCCTTCCGCGAAGCAGAGGCTGCAGGAACGTGGGCGAGAGGCCGCCTGCTTGGAGGAGGGCGACGGAGTCCGCGTCGTCGGGTTCGAGATGGATGACCGTCAGGTTCCAGCGCACCCAGTGACGGGCCACGGTGATCGTCGGGTAGCGGCCCGGCCTCCAGGTGACCGGGCGCCGGGCCAAGAAGTCCAGCGCGCCCTGCTCGAACGCCGCCATCTCCCGTCTCAGCAGGTCGGTCGGCTCGCTGAACTCATGGATCTTGTCGTTCCGCGAGCAATGGTCGAGGTAGCCAGGCACCCACTCGCCCAGCTTCGCCGAGCCGGCGACGGCATCCGCGAGAAGCCGGTGCCCACGGGCATAGTCGCCGCGGTCGGCACAGACCCGGCCCATCCACGCCTTCGGGACCGCCGCCTGCTCCGGCGAAAGGAAATCAGCCCGGTCCAGAATAGGCTCGATCCAGGCCAGCGCGTCGGACACCCGCCCCACGGGGGCGGCGGAGCCTATGAGCGCCGGATACGACTCGCCGTCGCGGAGTTCTCCGGCTTCGCACGCCGCCGCAAAAGCATCGAACGCCGCGTGGTGCTGTCCCGTGTGGTGCAGGAGCAGGCCCTGCACCTCCGCAAGAAAAGACGGGTCATAGAGGGTGCTGCCCTTCGAACTCGACAGGCCCCTCAGCGATGACAGCATCGTCGCAGCGTCATTGCATTGGAGCCGCAGGTCCGCATCAAGAAGCCAGAATGCCAAGTTGCCGTTTTGAGCAAGAAGCAGAAGGTTGTAGGCGTCATCAACGCAGAAGATCGACGCCGGCACCCAGGCCCCCGCAGGCCGAGGGCAGCCACCGCCGAACTCGACTGTTA
>CAHJXG010000038.1 GCA_903644035.1 Rhodospirillales bacterium | reverse complement strand
CCGAGGGCGCCCGGGTCGCCACGGGCGGCGGCTCCGGCGCCGAGGCCGGCGCCGGGGGCGGCTGGTTCGTGCAGCCCACCGTGCTGGCGGAGACGACGCCCGGCATGGAGGTGGTGCGGGAGGAGATCTTCGGCCCCGTGCTGGTCGCCTCGCGCTATGACGACGACGACCTGGACCGGATCGCCAGCCAAGCCAACGACACGATCTACGGCCTGGCCGGGTCGATCTGGACCCGCGACATCGGCACGGCGCACAAGATGGCGCGGCGCATCCGCGCAGGCGCCATCTGGATCAACTGCCACAACGTGTTCGACGCCTCCCTGCCCTTCGGCGGCTACAAGCAGTCCGGCTGGGGCCGCGAGATGGGCGAAGAAGTGCTGCACAACTACCTCGAAGTGAAGGCGGTCACGGCGGCGCTCTGAGCACCCGCCAGGGTCGGGCGGCGGGGCGACCTGCCGCCTGATCGAGACCTTGGGCCGCCCGGCGGCCTGCCCCACCCCATCCTGACATCACATCAAGGGACAACGGCCATGCGCGAGTACACGCGATTCTACATCGACGGCGAGTGGGTCGAGCCAGCCGTCCCCAAGACGCTCGATGTCATCAACCCGGCGAACGAGGAGGTCTGCGGCCGGATCAGCCTTGGCGCCGCCGCCGACGTGGACCGCGCCGTGGCCGCGGCCCGGGGCGCCTTCGCCGCGTTCTCCCAAACCAGCCGCGAGGAGCGCCTGGCGCTGCTCGAACGGATCGTGGCGGAGTACAAGAAGCGTTATGACGACATGGCGGCCGCGATCACCGAGGAGATGGGCGCGCCCGCGAGCCTCGCCCAGCAGGCGCAGGCCGCCATCGGCGTCATGCATTTCCAGACCGCGATCGGCATCCTCAAGGACTACGAGTTCCAGACGCTCCGCGGCAGCACGCTGATCGTCCGCGAGCCCATCGGCGTCTGCGGCTTCATCACGCCCTGGAACTGGCCGGTCAACCAGATGGCCTGCAAGGTCGCCCCGGCGCTCGCGGTCGGCTGCACCATGGTGCTGAAGCCCTCCGAGATCGCGCCGTTCTCCGGCATCGTGTTCGCCGAGATCCTGGACGCCGCCGGCGTGCCGCCCGGCGTGTTCAACCTGGTCAACGGCGACGGCCCCGGCGTGGGCGCCGCGATCAGCGCCCATCCCGACATCGAGCTGGTGTCCTTCACCGGGTCCACCCGCGCCGGCGTCGAGGTCGCGCGGGCGGCGGCGGCCACCGTGAAGCGCGTGCACCAGGAACTCGGCGGCAAGTCGCCGAACATCCTGCTGGAGGACGCCGACATGGAAAGCGCGGTGACGCGCGGGGTGAAGCACGTGATGCAGAACTCCGGCCAGTCCTGCAACGCGCCGACCCGCATGCTCGCGCCCAACGGCCGGATGGAGGAGGTGGTCACCATCGCCCGCCGCGCCGCCGAGTCCACCACCGTGGGCGACCCGAACGGCAACTCGGAGATCGGCCCCGTCGTCTCCGAGGTGCATTGGAACAAGATCCAGGGCCTGATCAAGAAGGGCATCGAGGAGGGCGCCACGCTCGTCACCGGCGGCCCCGGCCGTCCGGAGGGCCTCGACCGCGGCTACTACGTGAGGCCCACCGTGTTCGCCGGGGTCACGAACGACATGACCATCGCCCGCGAGGAGATCTTCGGACCTGTCGTGGCCATCCTCGGCTACGACACGGTGGATGAGGCGATTGCCATCGGCAACGACACGCCCTACGGCCTGGCCGGCTACGTCCAGGGCAAGGATCCTGCGGCGTTGCGCTACGTGGCGTCCCGCCTCCGCACGGGCCAGGTGACGATCAACGGCGCCGGGATGGACGCCATGGCGCCGTTCGGCGGCTACAAGCAGTCGGGCAACGGGCGGGAATGGGGCGACATGGCCTTCGGCGAGTTCCTGGAGATGAAGGCGGAGATCGGCTACGGGGCCATCGCCGCGGAGTAACCCTCACGCGACAGGGGCAGGGCCGCAGGGATCGGCCGGCGAGGCCTTGTGCCTCGCCGGCTTTTTCATTGGGGGCCGGCGCTGCCGTCCCGAGACCCGCAGCGTTGCAATCCGGCTTGGCAGCCCCGCCTTTCAGGCGTTATGCTTGTTCGTGCATAGCGAGGTCGGGAACATGGTCGTGGATCGCATTGGACCACCGGGCGAGGCCATGGCGCGGCACCGCGCGGCGCTGCCATGACCGCGGCCGGCCGGCCGCTCCAGCCCCAGGCGGCCGACAGGCTCGCCAGCCTGCGGCATGACAGCGCCCAGGAGGCTCCCTGGACCGGCCCGGCGCCAAAGCGCCAGCGGTCCAAGCTGTGGGACCTCAACGCCTCCGTCCATTGCTCCATCATCGGCACCTGCCTCACCACGGGCGAGTTGCGCCGGGTGATGGGCAAGGCGATGTCGGCCGACGTGTCCCATCTGTCCGACCATGACCTGCACTCCCGCGCCGTCGGCCTGTGCAGCCAGCACAACGCCTCGTCCAAGCTGCTGCAGAAGGCGCTCGACCAGCGGCACGAGATGGTGGTCAGGCGCTTCGCCCGGCTGCAGGGCGAGGCGGGGGTGATGCAGGGCTGGGCCGAGGCGCGCTGCGCCGGCGACATCCCCGGCGCCTACTGGGCGGTGCTCACCCATCCCGATGTCGGGCACGCCGGGCTGCGCCGGGCGTTCGGCGACGTGCACATGCTGTCGCACCTCGTGGGCGCCGCGAACCGGGCCGACATCCGGCGGCTCACGGCGCTGGAGGAGGAGAACGCCGCGCTGGTCGCCAAGGCGGAGCGCCAGCAGGCCCGGCTGCATGAGGCCATGACCTCGCACGACGCGACGATCCGGCGCCTCGGCGCGCTCGCGGCGCGG
>CAHJXG010000037.1 GCA_903644035.1 Rhodospirillales bacterium | reverse complement strand
GCGAAGGTCGTGCTTGGCGCGCGCCGGTTGGACCCGCTCATGGCGCTGGCCGCCCGCATCGCCGACGCGGGCGGCGAGGCCGCCTGTGCCTCCACGGATGTGAGGCGGCGCGGCGACCTCGCCGGCCTCGTGGCGTTGGCGTGTGGGCGGTACGGCAGGCTCGATGTGCTGATCAGCAATGCGGGCGTCATGCCGATCTCTCCGCTCGATGACCTGCGGGTGGACGACTGGGACGAGATGATCGACGTGAACATCAAGGGCGTGCTGTATGGCATCGCCGCGGCCCTGCCGGTGTTCCGTGAGCAGGGGAGCGGCCACTTCGTCAACATCGCCTCGACGGCGGGGCACAAGACGGTCGCGAACCAGTCGGTCTACTCCGGCACCAAGTTCGCCGTGCGCGCCATCTCCGAGGGCTTGCGCCTGGAGGCCGGCGACAGGCTGCGTGTGACCATCGTGTCGCCCGGCTTCGTCCGGACGAACTTCGCGGACGGCGTGACGAACCCGGAGGTGAAGGCGCAGCTCGAAACCGCCCGGGACCGGTTCGCCATGCCGCCGGACGCGGTCGCCCGCGCCATCGCGTTCGCGATCGAGCAGCCAGCCGAGATCGACGTGGGCGAGGTTGTCGTCCGCCCGACCGCGCAGGGTTAGCTCAGTCGGCCGCCGAGGCCAGCTTGAAGTCGCGGAACTGCTGGCGCAGCGCCAGCTTGTTCAGCTTGCCCGTCGCGGTGTGCGGCAGCTGCTCGACGACGACGACCTCGTCCGGCGTCCACCACTTGGCGACCTTGCCGGCGTAGGAGGCGAGGAGTGCGGCCGGGTCGATGGCGCGGCCGGGCTTGGGCACGACGATCAGGAGCGGGCGTTCGTCCCATTTCGGGTGGCGCGCGCCGACGATGGCGGCCTCGGCCACGTCGGGGTGGGCGACGGCGATGTTCTCAAGCTGGATGGAGCTGATCCACTCGCCGCCGGACTTCACGATGTCCTTGGTGCGGTCGGTGATCTCCATCAGGCCGTGCGGGTCGATGGTGGCGACGTCCCCGGTGGCGAACCAGCCCTCCGCGTCGGTCGCGTCCGTGTCGGCGTTGAGGTAGCGCCGGGTCACCCAGGGGCCGCGCACCATCAGGTTGCCGAACGTGGCGCCATCCCAGGGCAGCTCCGTGCCGGCGTCGTCCACGATCTTCATGTCGAGGCCGGGCACGGCGCGGCCCTGCTTGTAGTGCAGCGCCTTCGCGTCCTCCGGCGACAGGGCGGCCATGCCGGGCTTCGGGGTGTTGTAGGTGCCGAGCGGGCTGGTCTCCGTCATGCCCCAGGCGTGGTCCACCTGCACCCCGTAGTCCCGGGCGAAGGTGTCGATCAGCATGGGCGGGCAGGCCGACCCGCCGCAGACCAGCCGCCGCAGCGTGTCGAGCGTGCCGCCGGTCGCGCGCAGGTGCTGCAGCAGGCCCATCCACACCGTCGGCACCCCGGCCGACATCGTGACGCGCTCGCTGTTCATCAGCGACTGCATGCTGGCGCCGTCGAGGTGGCGGCCGGGCATGACGAGGCTCGCCCCCACCATCGGCGCGGCGTAGGGCAGGCCCCAGGCGTTGACGTGGAACATCGGCACCACCGGCAGCACGCGGTCGATGCTGCGCAGGCCGAACACGTCCGGCAGGTTGACGGCGTAGGCGTGGAGCAGGGTGCTGCGGTGGCTGTACAGCACGCCCTTGGGCCGGCCCGTGGTGCCGGAGGTGTAGCACAGCGCGCTGGCCTGCTCTTCGTCGAGGCGCGGCCAGGCGAAGTCCTCGTCGGCGTCGGCCAGCAGCGTCTCGTAGCACAGCAGCGCCTGGCCCGGCGCCAGCGCCACCTCCGGCATCTCCGCCGGGTCCGCCAGCATGACGAAGGCGCGCACCCCAGGGACGAGCGGCGCCACCGCCGCGAGCAGCGGGACGAAGCTGGTGTCGGCGAACACGAGGCCGCTGCCGGCGTCGTTCAGCACGAAGGCGATATCGTCGGGCGAGAGGCGCGGGTTCACCGTGTGGACGACCGCCCCCATGCCGGAGACGGCGTAGTACAGTTCCAGGTGCCGGTGCCCGTTCCAGGCCAAGGTCGCCACGCGGTCCGTCCCCTGCACGCCGAGCCGCAGCAGTGCGCGGGCCAGGGTGCGGGCGCGCCGCTCGATCCCGGCGTAGTCGGTGCGGTGGAGGGCGCCCTCGGTCGTGCGCGACACGACCTCGGCGTGCGCGTGGTGGCGGGCGGCGTGGGTGATGATGGACGAGATCAGCAGCGGCTGCGATTGCATCAGTCCGAGCATGGGCAGTTCCTCGCTTGGGGCCGTCTGGGTGCGGCGATGCCCTAGGATGGCCGGGTCGGGCCACGGTGTCACGATGCCGCTGCGGCGTGGCCTCGCTTCCTCAGCCGCCGCCGAGGCGGCGCAGAGCTGTGAGTTGAAGCCGGACCCGGCCTGGCTTACCGTCCCGGCAGGCCACACAGAGGCGCACCATGTCCGGCTTTGCCAGCACCAAGGACCTCGCAGACAAGACCATCAGCTTCGACGAGCTGGCGCCGGGCCTCTATGGCTACACCGCGGAGGGCGATCCCAACAGCGGCGTGGTGATCGGCGACGACAGCGTGCTGGTGGTCGATGCGCAGGCGACGCCGCTGATGGCCGCCGACGTGATCGCGCGCATCCGCGCCGTGACCGACAAGCCGATCCGCCACGTCGTGCTGTCGCACTACCACGCGGTCCGGGTGCTGGGCGCCAGCGCCTACGAAGGTGCGGAGATCATCGCCTCCGACGTGTGCCGCGACATGATCGCCGAGCGCGGCCAGCAGGACATGGACAGTGAGATCGGCCGCTTCCCCCGCCTGTTCCGCGGACGCGACAGCATCCCCGGCCTGACCTGGCCGACGCGGACCTTCCAGGGCCGCATGACGCTGCATCTCGGCGGGCGCGAGGTGCAGATCATCCACATCGGGCGCAGCCACACCGCCGGCGACACGGTGGTCTGGCTGCCGAAGGAGCGGGTGCTGTTCAGCGGCGACGTGGTGGAGTTCGGTGCCACGCCCTATTGCGGCGACGCGCATTTCGCCGACTGGCCCGGCACGCTCGCCGCCGCCGAGGCGCTGGGGGCGGAGGCGCTGGTGCCCGGGCGCG
>CAHJXG010000036.1 GCA_903644035.1 Rhodospirillales bacterium | reverse complement strand
GAGCTGCGCGCCACCATCGCCGCCAGCCTGCCGCGCATGCGGATCGAAGACCTGCTGCAGGACGTCGACGAATGGTGCGGCTTCACGGCCGCCTTCCAGCCGCTCGGCGGCTATCAGCCCCGCGGCGGCGACCCGCACCGCTCGCTGCTGGCCACCCTGATCGCGCACGGCACCAACCTCGGCCTCGCCGCCATGAGCCACAGCGTCGACAGCCTGACCGCCGATGCCCTGCAGGATACCAGCCGCTGGTTCCTGCGCCCTGCTACACTCAAGGCGGCGAACGCCGTCCTGGTCCACCACCACCACGGCCTGAAGCTCAGCGGCGTCTGGGGCGATGGCCGCCGGTCCTCGTCGGACGGCCAGCGCTTTGTGGTCGAGCGCGACGGCCTGCTCGGCAGCGTCTACCCGCGCTATTTCGGCTACTACGACCGGGCGCTCCAGCTCTACACCCACACCTCCGACCAGCACAGCGTCTACGCCACCCAGGCGATCTCGTGCACGCCGCGCGAGGCGGGCTACGTGCTGGGCGGCATCCTCGACAACGACACCGCGCTGGCGATCCGTGAACATACCTCTGATACCCATGGGTTCACCGAGCACTTGTTCGGACTGTGCGCGCTGCTCGGCATCGCCTTCCTGCCGCGGCTGAAGGACCTGCCCGACCAGGTGCTCAGCCGCATCGACCGCCACGCCGACTACGGGGCGTTGCAGCCATTGCTGCGCGGCCGCATCAACGTCGCGCTCATCCTGGAGCAGTGGGATCAGCTCGTTCGGCTCGCAGCCTCGTTGAAGGACCGTCTCACCCCGGCCCACGTCGTCATGCAGCGCCTAGCCAACGCCAACGCCTCGGACCGCCTCGCCGGCGCCCTCACCCAGCTCGGCCGCCTGACGAAAACCATCCACGTCTTGCGCTACATCCACGAGGCCCCGCTGCGCGACGCCATCCAGCTGCAGCTCAACCGCGGCGAGTTCCGCCACATCCTCGCCAAGTCGCTGTTCTTCGCCAACCAGGGCGGCTTCCGTTCCGGCGACTACGAGGAGGTGATGAACAAGGCCAACTGCCTCAGCCTGCTTTCCAATGCGGTCCTGGTCTGGAACACGGTGCACATCGCCCGCATCGTCGATCAGCTCCGCGCCGCAGGCCACAAGGTGCTTGACGAAGACCTGGCCCGCGTGTCGCCGCTGGCGCACGCCCACGTCATCCCGAACGGCAGCTACTTCCAGTCGCCCCGCCAGCGCGCCGAAGCCGCGCCCGAACCCGTCCTGGCCTGAGCCGAAGGAGCCCATATGCCGCACGAAGACCCGGTGAACTGGCAGCCGATCCGCGAGATGCCGCTGATCGCCCGCATGATCGACGGCGCCCTGGACGACACGCGCGAGCACCTCAAAACAGTGGCCGAGGCCCGGCTGCGCCCGCACGTGCTGGACGACAGCACCATCAACCGGGTCGAGCGGGTTCACGCCGAGCAGATGGAGTTTGTCGACATCTACGGCCAGCAGATCAGCCGCTGGCGGACCGGGAAGCCGTCAGCCGACCAGACGCGCGAGCTGGACCGGATGGAAGCGCAGAACCAGCAGCTCCGGGCCGCGACAGCGGACGTTCTCGCGCTGGCCGCCGAACTGCGCCAAGGCACCATCGAGCGCGTCATGGGCATGAGCGACCTTGAACTCGGCCTTCAGGCGCTCCTCGGCAGCCGGGGTCCCGACCGCCGCTAACCCGACCCATGACATTGCGTGCAAGACGCTAACGTACGTTTTCGCAGAGATGGGCCTTCTGCCCCCAGTTGCAGGACGCCGGCGCGGTCCTCAGCAAAGCCATGGCCGCTGCCCTCTCCAGCCTCAAGGGACAGGTCGCAGCCGCGCTGGAAGAAGCGGTGCCGCATTCGGAAGGCGCGGCGGCGAACTTGGCATTCGCCCTGCTGTCCGCAGACGGCGTCCCGCGCGACGTCGGCCGGGTCGGGCGAGACGGAGCTGCACGGCTATGTGCACAACTGGCTCGGGCACATCGCGTTGGGAAAGTTCGGTGGACGCCGGAGGCCCACGGCGGCCTTGGCGCATTTCGAACAGGCGGCCAGGGCCGGGCACGGCGAGGCCGCGTTCAACGCCGGCCTGATGCACGACGAGGGAACCGGCGTGCCGCCTTCAGAAGACAGGGCCTGTGACTTCTACCGCCGAGGCGTGGAGCTCGGCCACGTGCCGTCGATGACCAACCTGGCGGCCAAGATCATCGAGCACGACTTCGGAGCGGCCGCGGACCTGTGCGAGCGCGCGGCCGAAGCCGGCGACGGCAAGGCAGCCGCGTTGCTGCAGGCTCTCACCGAGGCCGGCATGGCGGTCGCGGTCGAGGACGGCCTGGCGCCGGACGAGGATGGCGATGTGCCCCCTCCCGTCCGCGTCGCGTCGTCCGGGACCGGGCGTCCCCAGGCCATCGCTGCCGCCTTGCGCGAGGGCCTTCAAGCCCACGCAAGGAGGCGGAAAGGATCACCGACTACATGCTTGATTTCGGCAGCTGGCGCGAGCTGGTGCGGGCGGCGACGAAGGGCAGGGCGGACCCGCCGGACGAGGAGTGCGGCGCCGAAGAGGTCCACCGCCGCCGGGCCTACCAGGTCCACATGCTGGCGCTGTGCGTGGACATGGGGCTTGGTTGCAGCCGGGATCGCCGTCGAGGTGCTTAAGCCGACGGCCAAGGCACCGGCGCCGGCCCTGGATCCGGCTACGCTGGCCCGCATGCAGGCCGCATCATACCTCCATGCCGACGCGCAAGCCGGCGAGGATCTCGACGAGGAGGACGACGAGGGCTGGATTTCTGACAACGACGGCGATTTCACCAACGCGGCGGACACCCTCGCGGACATGCTCGGCGCCGGTCCGGAAGGCGACCCCATGGGCCTGATGGACAGCCTGAGGTGCGCGCACCCAATCCAGCCGGAGGTGTGGCTCGGTACGATGGAAGAGCATCTCGGTTGGGCATTCAGCGACGTCGACGAGGATGCGGAGCTGGACGGCGCCCAGATACCGGTGGCGGTCGGCAGCGGGCGACGACGCCTGTCGGTCATCATGTCAGCCGTGACCTACATTCCGGGCGACTTGCGCGACCAGCACGTCGCACGTCTGAAGGCTCACATCGGTGCGGCTTACCCAGCTGGAGCCGTGCTGATGTTCAACAGGCCGGTTGGCTGGCCGCCGGAACAAGGTCTGGGGGGCTTACTGTATGGCGGGCTGTTGTGGTGGAACAAGGCTTAGTCCCACTTCGTGCTGCGGCCAGGCGGCGGGCTCGACGACGCGCTTGCGCAAAGCGGGCGCGACCTCGCCCACCCGGATGCCCAAACCGTGGCGACGCTCGGGTTCGTCGGCGCGCTCGGCCTGCTTTACAGCCTTGCGGCTTACCTGGACGGGCTGGAGCTGGACGAAGCCGACGTCCGACTCCTCCGCTCCGACAGCGGTTGGCTGATGCCCCTGGCCGAGCCACTGTAGCGGCAGCCATCCGAGATCATCCGTCCATCGGCGCAAGATCATCGCCGCGTTACACGCACAGCCCAAGCTTTTGCAGCTGTCTCGAAACCAAGACGAGATACCGCTATCCTACCAACAAGTCTTTGTGTTTACACAAAGTCATGTCGGCACGCAAGCGCACTCTGCTGCTTGCTAACGCTCTCCGAACCCTGACTTTCCCCTGTCTCTCAAGAGCAGGTCGATCGCTTCGCCGAGCAACGCCTGGATCTTCACTCTGGGCTTGCCAGGAACGCTCTCGTCAAGGGCGAGCTGGTGCAACGCCCTCGACAGTTCTGGCGAGAAGTAGCCGCCGACCGGCACCTTGCCCTCCCGGTAAGTTGGATAGCTCCGTCCCCGTATGGAACGTCCTCCGACGTTGGCAGGGTGCGGTTCCGGATCGGCATCTATCGTGAGTATGCCTGGCCGGCGTTCCACCTCGATTTGAGCCTTGAGCGCCGCAAGCCCCGGCTTTTTGCTCATTTGCGCAATCCTGCTTTTGTGCGTGTGTGATGATGTGGTGACAAGTGAGCCTGCTTGCAGAACCAGAGCCAAAAGGCCTGCACCTCTTGAGCCGCTCGCCCGTTTGGCTCGATCTCCTGCGCGGATTGCCCGGTCATTGTGGCCTGGTGATAGGGCGCGCGATCGGAAAACCGGATCGGTGCGACAACCATGCCGAGGGCACGCACCACCTCCTCTGGCTCCGCATAGCCACTTGAAGCGCTTGGGTGGCCGCCGTTGAACAGGACAAAGGCCGATGTACGGGTCATCTCAACAAGCGAGGCTGTGATACGTACCGCATGGAGATCAAAGGCCTTGGGCCGACAAGGAACTATGACAAGGCTCGCAGCCCGCGCTGCTGCGCTTGCGTCACCTTGGGCGAGGGGAGGGGTATCAATGATCACGACTTCGGCCCCTGCGTCACCGGTGCGTTCCAAAGTTCTGGTGAGGTTCCCAGCCTTTGCCGAGATCACCAAGGGCGGCCTCTCTTGGCGCCACCCTCCCCAGGCTTCGGCAGTCCCCTGCGGATCAAGGTCGACGATGGCAGCTTCATAGCCTGCTGCCTGCGCAGCAACCGCAAGATGCAGTGCAACCGTCGTCTTGCCACTGCCGCCCTTCTGGCTGACACACGCACACACAAACACAACAGCACACCCCGGATTTTGGAGTCTTAAAGCACACTTGCCGAGGAACGTAAACGCATAACTTTGTGCCAACACAAAAACACCATTATGGCAGCTTTCTGGCCTACTGCATGCTCAGAAGACGCGAGACGCAGCGCAACCGTCGCGTTGCTACTCCCGTCCTTTCCGCCAACACATCCACGCACAAACATAACGACACACTTCCGGACTTTGTAGTTCTGAGGCATACTTGCTGGGAAACATATGCGCACGGCTTTGTGTTAACACAAAAACACACCAGCGCATTTCCTGCGACGGATTGTGGCTTGCACGAAGTGTTGGCGCACAAAGCTGATCTCCGGATGCGAAGCCCAGCCCGGTATTCGTCAAGTGATGCAGATGGAGACGGGCTTTGCGGTCTGGATCATCTCGACGGGCGGTGGAGCGCAAGGGCGATCTTGCTTGTCTGGCCGAGCAGCCTTCGCGCCTAAACTGTCAGGTCGCGGAGCATTGTTGGGTTCCGGTCGGGTTGGCTATTGCGGAGTATGCTTACTGGTTCCAGCGTCTGACTGTCGCGTCAGGACAGGGGTGACCCATGCTGCACTTCCACCCGAATGCCCGCACCACGCCCGCCACCCGCGCCGAGATCGCCCGCTCCAGCGAACCTAGCGGCACCGTGGCTCAATGCTACGGCATCAGCGCCGAGACCGTGCGCAAGTGGCGCAAGCGCGGCGCCGCAGACTGCTTCGACCGCCCCGCTCGCCCTCGCCGGTTGCCCTGGAAAGCGACTGAAGAAGAGCGCGCCATCGTCTGCGCCCTGCGGCGCGCCACCAACTTCCCGCTCGACGATCTGACCTTCGTTGTTTGCCACTTCCCGCCGCACCTTAACCGCGACAGCATCTGGCGCATCCTCAAGGCCGAGGGACTGAACTGCAGGACGAAGCTCGCCACAGACAGGCTTGCCAAAGGCCAGGGCACGTTCCACGACTACGACCTCGGCTTCGTGCACATCGACATCAAGCACCTTGCTTCACTCGGCTTTTGCCAAGGCGCGCAAAAGCCTTGGCGCGCAACACCGCCACACAAAGCCCCGCATGCCGCAAACGAACGGCATGGTCGAGCGCTTCAACGGCCGCATCGGCTCCGAGGTGCTGGGCATCAACATCTACTCGCACCGTGCCCTGGAACAACTGCTGCGTGGCTTCAACCAGGCCTACAACGCTCGGCGCCAGCGCGTGCTGGACGGCAAAACGCCCAACCAAGTCGTCGCCGAGCACCTCAAAGTCGACCCCAAGCTCGCCAACCCTGCACCGCACGGCCACGCGGGTCCTTGCGATGCGACCAAGGCACGCCTCATCGCCGAAACCGCCAAGAAGGTCTCACAACCAGACAGCGGGCGAGTTGGTGTTCCATGTGTTTGGCACCATCGCCCACTTCGAGCGTCGCCTCATTGCCGAGCGCACTTGTGACGGCATCGCGGCGGCACGGGCTGAAGGCTGGAAGCCCGGCCGCAAGGCGCTCGATCCGGAGAAGTTGCAGGCAGCACTGACCCTGGTCCGCAACGGCTTATCGCCCAGCAAAGCTGCACGCCAGGTCGGGCTCGGCCGGTCACGCTTTATCGCGAGCTTGCCCTCATGCCGGATGCCACTCAGCGACTCGCTTAGCGTACACGGCTGCAGAAACTCCCACGCATCCCCAACTAGACGCGGCCTGATGAAAGCAACATGACCGCAGCCGCTTTCCTAGGCGGGAGGCAGGATTGTCCACAAAGCCGGTCTTTAAGACACTTTCAGTGTCTATTAAGAGTCTATGGCTAAATTCACGTTACTGCTCAATAAGTTGCACCCGATTCGTGACCCGTTGATTCCCGCTTCTGACCCGTTGGCTCCCTAAAGTGACCCGTTGATTCCACAAAGTGACCCCTCGCTTCCGCTGTCCACAGATCAGCCCACAGGCAGGCACTTGCCCGTCGCAGGCCAGGACATAGCATCGACTCCAATGTCCCCAAAAATGACCCGTTGATTCCCAAACCCGCGGGGACCGCCGTTTTTCAGGCACTCGCAGTGTAAAATGACCCGTTGATTCCCGTGCGTGACATGCCTTTGCCGGGGATGGTAGCCAGGAACTCTTGGCGCCGGAGACACAAGATGAACGGGACGACTTCGTCGAAGCAGGAGCAGGCCAGGCTCGAGCGCTTCCAGCGAATGCATGAGAACCGCCGAGGCCGCAAGAACCCGGCGGTCATGCCCTCCAAGCTGGCCCGCACCGCCGCGTTTGCTCCGCGCAAGAAGGGTCTAATCACCGACAGCTCCTTTTCCCGTGTTTACGCCGTCAAGCCGCACGCCATCGTCGAGGTACGCGGCCGCGAGCTCGGTTCGCAGCACCGCGACGCGCTTTACGCCCTGTTCCGCCTCCGCGCACGCCGGCAAGAGGTGCCAAACCCGCAATACGACCCCCGCGCGCCGATCACCATGACATCCGCTCGCCCCAAGCTCGTTTACTGGCACACCGACGCGACTTGGCGGCAGCTCCTGGCGGCAACGGGAAAGACGGCCCACGTCAACAATCTGGCGACAATGCTGCGGGTTTTGGAGGAGATACGCAACGTCACCTTCCGGGTGTTCGAGGGAAACTGGGACAGCTACGAAGCGTCGCGGGGCCGGGGCCGGCTTCCTAGCGCCGGGTTTTCCGATAACCTGCTAGGCTTGATCGAATGGTCTGGCGTGGACCTCGACAGCAGTGTGACTGTCCGCTACGGCGATTGGGTCCGCGAGATGTTTGAAGCCAAGAACCTCGTCAGCCTCAACGGTGACGTGTATTTCCGTCTGCGGTCGGACTATGCCAAGGCGATCTGGCCGTTTTTGGACAGCCAACCGCGTTACGACTGGGTCAGCGTCGAAACCTTGTCTGAACTTTGCGGACGCGATTACAGCACGGAGACGACGCGCCAGCGTGTGAAGTTCCGCGAGGAGGTACGTCAGGCCTTCGATGACATGGTGACAGCTGGCGGCTTGTCGTCCTGGAACACGGAGGAGGTCGGATCAGGCCGCATGAAAAGCTACCGCTACCGGTTCAGCCACAACCTGCCGCTTCAAGGCAGGCTGCCGCTTCAGACGGCCGACACCGCGCAAAGTGACCCGTCGATTCCCGTGACTGGGTCGGCACCGGCTTGAGCAGAGTGGGCGACTACAACACCCGCGCGGCAGAATGTAGTTCAGCCTTCCCCCTTTGCGGTTTGCTCTTTGACACTGACGGACGGTCAAGCCGGTCGCCTGGGTCTGGCGTCTTCGATTACCCGTATGCGATGACAGGACGTGGCTGACCCGTTTGATCGCGCGGGTGGCATACCTGAGGACGTGCTGCGTTTGGCCGAGGCGTTCGTGTTCGCCAGCCCCGACCCTGTGACGGCGCGCACGCTCGCACCGCTGCTGCCCGAAAGGTAGAACGCTTACGTCGTCCTTGAAGCCTTGCAGGCGCGCTGCGCGCGGCGCGGCGTGGTGCTGACCGAGGTGGAGGGCGCCGGTGCGTTCGCACTGCGTCGGACCTCGCCGACCACTTGAGACCCGCGATGGCGGCGTAGCGGCGTCTGCCGCGAGCCGCGATGGAGGTTGTCGTATTGCCTTCTTCGCGCGACGGGATCGGCACCATCGGCACGATCTGCGTTCCCGTCGGAATGGCCTCTCCAATCGTGCACCTCCCAGCCCGACTGGCTGCTTCAGTCCTCCTCCGCTTTGCTGTCCGCGAACACGCGTTCGGTGACGTTGTTGCGCCACAGGTCGGCGGGGCGGAGATAGGCGAGCGCCACTTGGGTGCTCTTGTG
>CAHJXG010000035.1 GCA_903644035.1 Rhodospirillales bacterium | reverse complement strand
GCAAGGGCTCGCGCCTGCTCCGCCTGCTCCCGCAAACGGGCATGCACGTCCGGCTGGCCTTCAAGGTAAGCGTCGACCAGACGCTGCCGCTCGGGCGACAGCCTGCCATCGATCCACGCGGCCAGATCGTCCTCTCCGATCGGGCTGGTCATCGAATACTCCTTAATCGTGGCCGTTCACCCTCCCGGAGGAGCGTCGCCAGACGGTCGCGCCCCCGCGATATGCGCGACATCACCGTTCCCAGCGGCACACCGACGACGGCAGCGACTTCCCCATATGACAGACCTTCGACGGAAATGAGGAGCAGCACCGTCCGCTGCTCCTCGGGCAACGCATCAAGTGCGCGCAACAGGTCTCGGTGGTGCAGGCCTGCGTCCTGATCGGCCGGGCGACCGAGCGCAACGTCGTCCACGAGGTGGAGCGGAACCGCCGTACCTCGCCGGACATGCTGCCGCTTATGATCGACCAACAGATTATGCAGGATTGCATAGACCCAGGGGCGAACCTCCGTCCCGCGTCGTTGCCGCCAGCGCCCGACCGCGCGCTCAAGGCAATCCTGCACCAGGTCATCCGCCATCGCCTGATCGCGCAACCACGACCGGGCATAACGGCGCAGACCGGGGACCAGGGGCTCGATCGCGGCGGCAAGCGGGTCCATCTCAGTCGCGCTGCACCTGCACGATGCGGCCCGGTGCGCCATTCACTACCTCGGCGACCGCCAGAAAGCGCCGGGGGGCCGCTGCACTGCCCTGAACGATCTGCCGGATCGGACCCGATGCGTTGACGATCGCCGCACCTGCCGGATTGCTCATGAAGTTCGCAAGCGGCTCTACCGCACCGCTGCCGTCCGCGTTGGCGGTGAGCACGAGCATGTAAGGCTTCTTGGGCTGCAAACCGGTAACGGCACTCTGCACGACCTGAATGATGCCCTGGTCGAAGAGGGTAATGCTGCTTGCCGCACCATTGCCGCCAACCGGCCCCATGTTCAGATGCACCGCCTTGCCTGCCGTACCGAGCGGTTGGAGATTGTCGGTGCCGGGGCCTGTCGGAACAGCGTTCGGCACATAGGCGATCGCCTGCGGTGCCTGTCCGACCGGCACGGTGGCAACGACCTTGTTGCCGGCGGTGTCGATCGCGGCAAGTTCATCGGCATTCTCCAGCCCGACATAGATGCGCCGGCCGTCGCCCGATGGCCAGACGCCGTGCGGCATCTTGCCGACCGGGATGGTGGCGACAAGCGCGAAGTCGGACGTGCGGAACACCTTCACCGCGTTTTCCCCGCCCACCGTGACATAGGCGAACTGTCCCTTGACCGTGCGGGCGAAGTTGACGTGATTGGTGATCGGTCCGGTATCCAGCACCTTGAGGATCGCGAAAGGCGGCTTGGCATCGAATGCGACCGTCTTGCCGATGTCCTTCAGCGTGAACCAAACCTGCTTGCCGTCCGGCGTCGCGGCGATGTTGGGACAGAACGGACTCGGCTGCGCCACCTGTCCGACCTGCGCGTGGGTCGAGACATCGAACACGGCCAGCACCGGATTGAATGAGGAACAGACATAGCCGTATCGGCCATCGGGAGAGAAGATCGTCATGCCCGGACCACCGGGCGTCTTGATGCGACCGGTCTCCTTGTACGTCGTGGGGTCGAGCACGGCGATGTAATCCTCGCCGCGTACCGTGACCCACACCTCCTTGCCGTCCGGCGTGAAGAACGCCTCATGCGGACTGCGCCCGACATAGGTCGTGTGCTTGACGGTGTTGGTGGCGGTGTCGATCCACGACACGGCGTTGGATCCGATCGACACGACCGCCAGTGTTTTCCCGTCCGGCGAGAAGCCGAGGCCGTGAACCAGCACCTGCCCCTTGTAGAGCGGGGAAAAATTCATCGGCTGCGGATCGCCGAGCTTGATGACGCCGAGCAACCTGTTGTCGGCCGGGTCCGTCACCGACACCGTGTTGGAGAATTGTTCGGATGCATAGACGCGGTCGCGGTGGCTGACAGGCACGTCCTTGGCGTTCCACGGCGCCTGCTGAGCCATGGCAATGCCCGGTGCGGCGCTCATCAGCAAGGCGGCCGAGAGCAGGAAGGTCCGGATCATGTCAGTGCTCCATATGGCTGTGGTGGTCGCCGCCCTGCGTCGGGGCTGGCGTCGAAGGGGGTAGCGGCTGACCGATCGCCAACTTCATGGCGGCGATCTCCTGCTGCTGATCGATGATGATCTCCTGCGCGATGCGCTTGAGCTGCTCGTTATGGCCGTAGCGCAGCTCTGCCACCGCCATATCAATGGCGCCCTGGTGATGCGGAAGCATCATTGCGACGAAGTCGCGGTCGACGTCGCCGGACGGCTTGACCATCATGCCCGCCATCATCCGGTCCATCGCGGCAGATACCATGCTGGCGTAGCCATCGGCGGGGGCGGCCGCGACTGCGCCGGTGAGCATGGCCGAAGCAGTCAGACCCAGCATCCAATTTCGTCTACGCATAAGCCTCCTGCGGATCAGTCTCGAAAGGGTAGACGACGCCCGTCGGGGTTTATTCCATGGGTGAGCCAATTATTGATCCTCAGCAAAACAATCGTCTCATCGTGACCCTGCCGTTGGTTGACCAGGTCGCCGTCGGACAGCATATGCTCGGGCACGGCGATGGATTTCCGCCGGGCCATTCGGCCGAACCGCCCTCGCAAGGGCCGATGATTCCTACCAAGCGCCGCAAGGCAGCAAGGAGGAATCGTGCGCGCGACATTTCGCAATCTCTACGACCAGTTCAACATGGCAGCGTTC
>CAHJXG010000034.1 GCA_903644035.1 Rhodospirillales bacterium | reverse complement strand
CGCCGGCAGCGCTGCCAGCAGCCCGGCGCTGTAGGGATGCGCCGGCCCGGCGAACAGCGCCGCCGCCGGCGCCTCCTCCACGATGCGCCCGGCATACATCACGCACACGCGGCTGCATGTCTCGGCCACGACACCCAGGTCGTGGCTAATCAGCACCAGCGCCATGCCCGTCTCACGCTGCAGGCGGCGCAGCAGGTCGAGGATGCCGGCCTGGATGGTGGCATCGAGCGCCGTCGTCGGCTCGTCCGCCACCAGCAGATCCGGGCGCCCGGCCAGGGCCATGGCGATCATCACGCGCTGGTTCTGGCCGCCCGACATCTCGTGCGGGTAGCCCTCCAAGCGCCGTGCGGCGCCGGGGATGCCGACCTGGTCCAGCAGGCGCACCGCCTCCGCCCGCGCCGCGGCGCCACGCAGGCCGCGATGCAGGCGCAGCGCCTCGTTGATCTGGCGGCCGATGCGGTGCACGGGGTTGAGGGCGCTGGCCGGGTCCTGGAAGATCATGGCGACGCGCCCGCCGCGCACCCGGTCCAGCACCGCGGGCGACGCGCCCAGCAGCTCCTGCCCAGCCAGGGCCACGCTGCCCGACACCTCCGCCCCCGGAAGCAGCCCGAGTGCCGCCAGCCAGGTGACGGACTTGCCGCAGCCGCTTTCCCCGACCAGCCCCAGGCTTTCGCCCGGCGCCACGTCCAGGTCTATGCCGTGCAGCGCGGGAACGCCGCGGAACGCGACGCGCAGGCCGCGGATGCCGAGCACCGGCGCCATCGGCGGGCCTATCCCCAGTTGGCCGCCCGGAAATCCATCGCGAACGTCGGCGCGGCCCGCCAACGCAGGGCACGAGGCTTGGCGGTGAAGGTCGCGTTCTGGTGCAGCACGGTGTAGGCGGGGTCCTCGCGCTCGCAGATTTGCAGCATCCGGGCGAAGGCCGCCTTGCGGCGCCCGCGGTCGGTGCCGGTCTCCAGCTCGACGGACAGGCGGTTCATTTCCTCGTTGGTCCACTCGCCATACTGCTGCTGCTCGCCATTGGGGCCGTGCTGGCTGACGATGGACGACACGGGGTCGTTGAAGGTGGCGGAGTTGGACCAGTCCCGCGTCGCCCGCGCGCCGGTGCGCTCGAAGATCTGCGACCAGTTCTCCTTCATCGCGATCTCGACGTTCAGCCCGGCCTGCTGCCACATCTCGACCAGCACCTGCGCCGTGGGCACCTGGTTGGTGTAGTAGTTGTTCAGCAGCCGGTAGGGGATGGGATCACCCTTGTAGCCCGCCGCCTTCACCAGCGCCCGGGCGCGGTCCAGGTCGAAGGGCGGCACGGTCCAGTCCGCCATCAGCATGTCGCCGTAGAAGTCCCATTGCAGGCCGCGCGGCACGCGGGTGCGGCCCGCCCACAGGCTGTCCACGATGCCCTGGCGGTCGATGGCGTGGGTCATCGCCTGGCGGATGCGGGGGTCGCGCAACTGCGGGTGGTTCTTGTCGAACACCGTCAGCCGGTGGTTGGGGATGGTGCCGCCCTGCACCTCGAACACGCCTGACCGCTCGATGTCGCTGATCTGGTCCGGCGGGATGTCGCAGGCGAACTGGTACTCGCCCGCCAGCAGCCCGGCAACACGCGCCGGCACCTCCGGCACCTCCACCAGCCGGACGCTGCGCAGCGGCGGGCGTCCGCCCCAGTAGTCGTCGTGCGCCTCCAGCAGCAAGGACACGTCGGGGCGGTACTGCGCCACGCGGTAGGGGCCGGTCCCGACCGGGCTGCGGGAATAATCGAGCCAGCTCTCGGCCTCGTCGAAGGCCCGGCGGCTCACGATGCCGCTGCCCCGGCCGGAGATGCGGCCCTCCATCGCGAGGTCCGGTGTCGCGTTCACGAAGCGCACGGTGTAGCGGTCCACGGCGTCCACCCGGTCCAGCGCGGGCCACAGCCGCCGGGCGACGGGCGGCACCTCGGCGGGCAACTGCTTCACGCGGGCGGTCGTGACCAGCGGGCCGGTCAGCGGCAGGGTGCGGCCCTGCACGGTGGGGCGCGTCTCCCCCATCATGCGCTGCGGGCCGAACGAGAACGCCACGTCCTCCGCCGTCAGCTCGTCGCCGTTGTGGAAGCGCACGCCGCGGCGCAGGTCCAGCTCCACCGTCCGTTCGTCGATCCGGCGCCAGGCGGTGGCGAGGCCGGGCTTCTGGTCCAGCACGCCCTGGTAGTCCAGGTCGATCAGGCGCTCGACGAAGAAGGTGTTCATGCGGGTGCCGACGTTCGACTGCTCCCGGAGGTCATCGAGCGAGTTGCTGTTGGCGATCTTCTGCACGGCAATCGTGATGGCGGGGCGCTGCGCCGGCTGGGCGCGGCCGATGCGCGGCAGGGCGAGCGCCGTGGCGCCGGAAAGCAGGCTGCGGCGGAGCATGGGCATTATCCCTTGTTGCGGTCGTCCAGCCCGGCGGGGGTGGCGCGGAAATGGGTCAGCGTCCGGTCGGCGTGGCGCATCCGCCAGGACAGGGCGCGCTGGGCATAGTCGCGCACCGTCGCGGCATGGGCGGGGTCGGCTGCCAGATTGCGGAACTGGTGGGGATCGGCGGTCAGGTCGAACAGCAGCGGCGGCAAGGCGGCGAAGTGGACATACTTCCAGGCGTCGTCCTGGATGACGCACAGGCTGCTCTCGTCCCGCCGCACCCCCAGCTCGGCTTCCGGCTCGGAGTAATGGACGTTCCGGAAATCGTATTCGTAGTGCAGCGCGTCCCGCCATCCCGCCGGCGCCGGGCCATCCAGCAGGGGCAGCAGGCTATGGCCGTCGCAGGCCGGCGGGATCGCGCCGCCAACGGCGTCCAGGATGGTGGGCATCACGTCGACGCTTTCGGTGAAGGCGTCCTCGACCTCCCCGGCGCGCGGCGTGGCTCCGGCGGGCTTCAGCACCAGCGGGATGCGGAAGCTCTCGTCGAAGTAGCCGACCTTGCCGAGCAGATGGTGGTCGCCAAGCTGCTCGCCGTGGTCGCTGGTGAAGATCACCAGCGTGTCGTCCCACTGGCTCGTCTGGTCCAGGAAGGCGAACACCTCGCCCAGGCGGTCGTCCACCTCCGTCATCATGCCGTAGTAGGTGGCGCGGAGCTGGCGGACGGTGGCCTCGTCCATGCCGGACGCCATGCCCTCCGCACCCTGGAAGAACTTACCCTGGTGCGTGTTGCGCAGGTACCATTGCAGCAGGGGGTGCTGTTCCGCCTCCGCGGC
Source organism: Rhodospirillales bacterium (assembly GCA_903644035.1). Lineage (GTDB taxonomy): Bacteria > Pseudomonadota > Alphaproteobacteria > Acetobacterales > Acetobacteraceae > CAHJXG01. The sequence goes on along the minus strand of CAHJXG010000034.1, from coordinate 4,337 downwards.
CGGGGACGCGGCGCGAACCGGCGGCTTCATGTCGGCCGCGTCGTACATCGCGTGGTAGGGCGCGCTGGCGACGAAGGGCGGGTGCGGGCGGTAGTAGCCTAGATGCAGGAAGAACGGCTTGCCGTCGCGCCCCTTGAGGTAGGTCAGCGCCCGTTCGGTGAAGAACGCGCTGTCGGACAGCGCTGCGGGGATGCGGGCGGGGTGCACGGTGGCGCCGCGGCTGCCCTCGTGGTCCGGCAGCCAGATGTCGTCCCGGTTGGCGGGCAGCGCGTAGCCCTTCTGGGCCAGCCAGCCGAAGTAGCCGTCGTGGTCCGGCTCGAACGCGCCGACGCTCCGGAAATCGTCCATGTTGTCGCCCAGCACGGAAAAGCGCGGGTCGCGCGGGCCGGTGGTGCGGGGATCGGGCGTCGTGGTGGTGTAGCCGACGAGCGCCGGGTCGTAGCCGGCGTGGCGCAGCGCGCGGGGCAGGGTCGTATGCCGGGCGTCCAGCGGGATGGTGTTCTGCACCGCCCGGTGGTTCATCAGATACAGCCCGGTCAGCAGGCTCGCCCGGGCGGGACCGCAGGGGACGCAGGTGGTGACGTGGTTGCGGAAGGTGACGCCTTCCCGGCACAGCCGGTCGAGGTTTGGCGTGCGCAGATGCAACGTGCCAAGCCATGGCACGCAGTCTGCGCGCCACTGGTCCACGACGATCAGCAGGATGTTCCGTGCAGCCATGCAGCCCTCAGTTCAACAGGTGCCGTGCTAGCATCCGGCCTGCGTCAGTGGCGTGACGGCCAGGTTGCAACTCCGTGTCGGCTGGGCGGGCGTCGGGACGCAGGCCCACCAAGCCTGGTCATCCGGTTCAGAAGGCATAACGTCGGTTGTCACGCAAACAATGCTAAGGGTGAACGGGCCGGGACACCGGTCCCATAGCACGCGGTTCGGCCCCGCCGCTTGGGACGAGCAAGACAGCATCCAGCTCGGCACTCTTCCCCACAACGGGCAAACGTGCCGGCGAGGATAATCACAGCCCAGGTAGGTCAGCCGAATGGCGATAGGAACGTCGTGTCGTCCGGGAGTTGGGCAATCCGTCGCATGGTGCGGTTGAGATGTGCTATGCTCTCGTCCGATTTCCTGATTCACGCCTCGATCTCGGTCACGTCGAGTGTGTCGGCCATCACCGACGGCACCACATGGCCCGCCTCATGAATCGCCATGACATTCGCGCGGTAACGGGTGACGCGCTCGGCCATTGGCATCTCCGGGCTGCCGATGCGGACTAGCTCGTTCTTCGGCCAGGGTTCCCGCCCGCTCATCTCCACCATTCCTCCTCGTGTGGGCACAGTACAGGAGTTACAGCGTGGTTTTGGCAGCGGCAGGTTCACACGCGCCCTGTCTCGTTAGGGCAGCAAAGCCATGCAGGTCGCGAAAACGGCCAGGCTGCTCCTGTTGCATTCGCACGAGCCGGGAACTCAGCGCACACTCGTGTGCAGAATTCATGCAGCCATCCTGCTCCGGCCCAGGTTGAGCGGCCGGCGCCGGTCCGCGGTCGCGGCGGCGCGATCCCACAGGAAGTCGCCAGAAAAGCCGATGTGCTCCCAGCTTAGCGGCGACGTGTGCGCCAACAGCGCATCCGGCACGGTATTGCCCTGATTCCGCAGGTGCTGGACGGCATCGGCCAGGTAAGTCGAGTTCCAGTACACGATGGCCGCGATCACCAAGTTCAGCCTGGATGCCCGGAACTGCTGCGCCTCCTGGCTGCGGTCGGCGATGCGGCCCTGCTTGAACGTGCAGATGACCTGGGCGAGCGCGTGACGCTGCTCGCTCTTGTTCAGCGTGCCAGGATGCCGCAGCAGGGCAAGCTGCACCGCGCAGCCGAGGCGGTTGGCATCGCCGCGGCGCTCGGCCACGAGGTTCCGGTCGGATCAGGACAAGGTGAACAGCTGCGCCAGGGAGTCGGCATCAGGCGGAATGCCCAGAAGCGCCTGGCGCTCCTCGTCGGTCAGCAGTTGTCGGTGTACCAAAGCATGTCTCCCGTCCCACAAACCCCTATGATGAACATGGACGGGCCGGCTTTGGCAGACGTAGTCTGTGGACGGCTTTGGGCCGTCTGGCACTGCTGTCCGGCACCCGCCCGGGGAACGGCGGCCGGTTCGGGGACGGGTAAGCCCGATTGGAGGGCACGAACGTGACACCAGCAACGCTGCGACGGACCCGCAACCGCCTTGGCTTGACGGCTGGGCAACTGGCCCACGCTGCCGGCTACAAAGGCGGGCAAGTTGTGGGCGCGCTGGAGCGGTCGCGGCGCCCTTACGTGGCCTCCCACGCCATGCGCCTGGCCTTGCTGGAACAACAATGCAGGGTGCGTGACGTCCGTCTCCGCCTGGCCCGTCGTGCCCGTGCCGCGCACGCGTGGGCCGGCGATCCCGCGCAAATCGACCTGTCGACTTCGCTGCGGCGCACGGCGCTGGAGGCGGCCGGGCACCTGCTCGACGCCTTAGACGAGCCTGATTTTGCTGAATCCTGACTCGCGCGCGCTGCCCCACGAAGGCGGGCCGCGTCAAAGTCGGCACGCAATGGGATCGGCATGGCAGGCTCCTCGACACTCCGCCCAACGAATCAGATCGGCACCGCGTCGGGCAAGCATGGAGTCAACGGCCACAAGCTTTGGTATGAGCCTATATCCTTGGCCGCAGCCACGTCACAGTCGCCGGCAGGTCGGGAGTCGGCACCCAGCCGGCGATGGTGCGAGCGCACCGCCGCGCTTCGACCCACTGGCCTTCTCGGTGCGAGCCACTTTGCAGCCGTTTTGGAAACCTGAAAACAACTCAAGTGAGACGTGAGAAGTGTTTCGTGGGGGTGCCTTGCTGAGGTTTGTCCAACAGGGCACTGACACCCGGATCGGCGATCGGCAAGGAGCTGGCCATGGATTTCCCGCTGACCCTGCTCGACCTGGCCGGCTTGGTGGCTTTGCTGCTGTGGGGCGTGCATATGGTGCAGACCGGCGTGCAGCGCGCCTTCGGGGCGAGGCTGCGAACCGTCCTGGGCACCGCGCTGCGCAACCGCCTCAGCGCCGCTCTGGCCGGCGTGGGCGTGACCGCAGCCTTGCAGAGCAGCACGGCGACGGGGTTGATGATCACGGGCTTTGCGGCGGGCGGACTGGTGGACTTGGTGCCGGCGCTCGCGGTCATGCTGGGCGCCAACGTCGGCACCACGCTGATCGTGCAGCTGCTGTCCTTCGACGTGGCCCAGGTCGCCCCGGTGCTGGTCCTGCTCGGTTTTCTGATGTTCCGCCGTGCGTCCGCCGGCCCGCGCGACTTCGGCCGTGTGCTGATCGGCCTTGGGCTGATGCTGATGGCGCTGCGCCAGCTCCTGGAGCTGGTCACGCCGTTCGAGGACGCGCCGAGCCTGCGCCTGCTCTTGGGCGCAGTAGCAACGGAGCCGGTGCTGGACGTCATCCTGGCCGCCGGCCTGACTTGGGCGGCGCACTCCTCAGTTGCCATCGTGCTCGTGGTCATGTCGCTGGCCGCCAAGGGCGTGGTGCCGCCCCATGCCGCCTTCGCGCTCGTGCTGGGCGCCAACCTCGGCACGGCGATCAACCCGGTGCTGGAAGGGGCCGCGGGCAGCGACCCGGCCGCCAGGCGCGTGCCGTTCGGCAACCTGCTCAGCCGGGCGGCGGGCATCGCCGCCGCGCTTGCGCTTCTGGCGCCCATCGGGCGGTTCATGGTCGTGATCGAGCCCGACGCCTCGCGGGCTGTGGCCAACTTCCACACCCTGTTCAACCTCGTGCTCGCGGCGGTGTTCCTGCCCCTGCTCGGACCCTATGCCGCCCTGCTCCGGCGTTGGCTCCCCGTCCGTGTGGCTGCAGCCGACCCATCGCGGCCGATGTACCTGGACCCGGTCGCACACGAAACGCCGGTCGTGGCGTTGGGCGGCGCGGCACGCGAGGCGCTGCGGCTTGCCGACGTGCTGGAGACCATGCTGCAAGGCTTGCGCGACGCCTTGGAGCAGGATGACCGCCGCAAGGTCGCCGAGACCCGGCGGCTCGACGACGTGCTCGACAAGCTGGACGCCGCCATCAGGGCCTACTTGACCGCGCTCGACCCGGAAGCGATGGCGGACGCCGACCACCAGCGGGCGCAGGAGGTGTTGGCGTTTGCCCTGAACATGGAGCACGCCGGCGACATCGTGGACAAGAACCTGCTCACACATGTGGCCAAGAAGATCCGGCGCGGGTTGTCCTTCTCGAAGGAAGGAACGGCGGAGCTGCTGGGCGCCGTGGACCGGCTGATCGCCAACACGCGCGCCGCAGCAGCCCTGTTCGTGACCGAGGACGTGCGCGCCGCCCGCCTGCT
>CAHJXG010000033.1 GCA_903644035.1 Rhodospirillales bacterium | reverse complement strand
ACCCGCAGCGCATCCTGCGCCGCAGCCTGCGCCTGGAACGGTGAACGCGGCCGGTCGGGCACGGAGGGCGGTCGGGCGGGGGAGCGACCGCGGCTTCGCGCTGCTGATCGTGCTGTGGGCCGTGGTGCTGCTGGCCCTGCTGGCCACGCAGCTGATGGCGGCAGGTCGAGGACAGAGCGTCGGTTGTTATGCAGACAACGCTAAGGGTGAACGGATCAGGAATTGCGCCGTGGTCTGATCATACAATTCCGATGGCGCTTCGTTCGACAGCACCTTGATCGTCGCCAAAGGCAAAGACTGCGGTGACAATCGTGCCGTCGCCTGCCGTCCGTCGGTAGACGGCTATAGTGCTACCCGGCCCAGCCCCAGTATGCCCGAGCGGCTGGCCTTGCTCAGCTTCCAGCATGATCCCCAGCCCGTAGCCGGGTTTCCGCCAGGGCCTGCCGGGTATCGCCGGTCCGACCGGTCGAGCGGTCGTCATGTCGCGGAGCAGGTTGGCTGGCAGGAGCGGGCCGTCGATCAGCCGGTCGAGAAGCAGCGCCGCTTCGTGCAACGGCCCAACCAGCAGGCCGTGATAGACCCAGCCCGGGTTGTAGCTGGTCCCTGAGCCCATCGCGACGGCACCGAGGTCGGCTTGTGCATGCGCGAGCTGTGCGAGCCTGATGCCGAGCGGATCCAACACGGCTTGCCGCAGGACGTTGCTCAGCGGTGTCCCCGCGGTCTGCTCGATTATCCCGCGGACTAACAGGTACCCGATATTGGAGTAGCGCCACCCGGCACCCGGTGCATACCGAAGCTCGTCGGCGCGGCAGCGGCTGAGCAAGTCATCAACGGGCCAAGGATTGTCGCCCCGAGCGACGGCCGCGTGGTAGTCGGCAAGCTCGCCGTAGTCGCCGAAGCCTGCCGTGTGTTGGAGAAGTTGGCGTAAGGTGAAGGGCTTGCCTCTCACCGGTTCGTCCAGCGTGAGGGCGCCGTCGCGCACGAGAACAAGAGCCGCGGCAGCGATAACCGTCTTGGTGAAGCTCCACCAAGGTACGGGCGGCGTCTCCTCAGTGACGCGAACTACCCCGCGTTCTACGATTGCGCGCATGAGGTCCGGCATCGCTATGAGACAGATGCACGGCCACCGCTCGCGACCAGTTCGCGATACACCGTGGATCGTCCCAGCCCAAGTTGGCGGGCTGCCTCGGTCGGCGACAGCCCTGCCGCGACCAGCTTCAGCGCCGCCGCTACGCGATCAATATCGAGCGGCCGTCGACCCGGTCGCTTTCCTCTGGCACGAGCCGCCGCGATGCCATCCTTTGTTCGCTCCGCGATCAACCGCCGCTCGAAGTGCGCGATGGCGCCGAACACATGGAAGATCAGCTCGCCTGCCGCCGAGGACGTATCAATCTTCTCCTCCAGGCTAAGCAACGCGATCCCGCGCTCCTTCAGCATCGTCACTGTTGTCAGCAACTCGCCCAGTGATCGCCCCAAACGGTCCAGACGTACGACGGCCAGCGTGTCTCCGTGGCGAGCATAGACAAGCAGCTCCTGCAGCCCGGGCCGATCCATGTTGCGACCGGAGCGCACATCGGTGAACACCTTGATCGCGCCGGCCTGCGTCAGCCGCATGGTTTGGCCGGCAACATCCTGGTCGCCAGTGGAGACGCGGGCGTAACCCAAAATGCCGGTCATCGCGTCTCCCAAACGGTCGTTCCCTGGACGCCGCCGACGTCAATCCGCGCGAGCCCTCAAACCCGTCCACAGACTACGTCTCACAACTCCGTCCCGTCCACGATCATTATGGGCCTTTGCGGGACGAGGAACTCACATGGCGCGACGGCAATTGCTCACCGACGAGGAGCGCACGGCGATGCTCGGCATTCCCGCCGATCCCGACGCCCTCGCCCGGCTATTCACCCCGTCTCTCACTGACCGGACGCTTGTGGCCGAACGCCGCGGTGACGCCAACCGGCTCGGCTGTGCCGTGCAGCTCGCCCTGCTGCGCCACCCCGGCACGGCGCTCGCCTACCTCGACCAGCCGGTGGACGCGCTGGTGGCCTGGATGGCCCGCCATCTGGACATCCCGGCTGTCGCCTTCGCCGAGTATGCCCGCCGCTCCCAGACCATGACGGACCACGCCCACCAGCTCGCCGCCACCCTGGACCTGCGGGTGCCGACCATGGCCGACGTGCCGCCGATGATCGAGGCGGCGGCGGAGGCCGCCCGCGGCACCGATAGCGGTCGGCTGATTGCGGCGGCCGTGATCGCCGCCCTGCGATCTGCTCACATTATCCTGCCCAGCGCCGCCGTGATCGAACGCATCGCTATCGCCGGCCGGGCGCGGGCCCGCAAGCGCGCCGCCGCTGCCCTGGTCGCCGGACTGTCTCACGACGACCTCGCCAGGCTCGATGGGCTGCTCGTCATCGACTCCTCGGTCGGGATGACGCCTTTCGCCTGGCTTAAGGCCATGCCAGTCGCGCCCAAGGCCGACCACGTCCGTGAGTTGCTGGACCGCCTGCACCTCGCCCGCCGTGTCGGCCTGCCGACCGAGAACGTCGGCCGCATCCATGAGAACCGGCTGCAGCAGTTCGTGCGCGAGGGCTACGCGTCCGACGCCCACCAGCTCGCTCGCTATGCCGGGCAGCGCCGCCACGCCATCCTGGCCGCCACCGTGCTCGATCTCGAGGCCCGCCTGACGGATGCGGTGCTGGACATGGCCGACAAGCTGATCGGCGGCCTGTTCGCCAAGGCGCGCAACACGGCCCGGCGCCGGTATGCTGCCAGCGCCGGCGACGTGGGACGCCTCATGCGCCTGTTTCACGGCACCATCGAAGCCCTCCTCGTGGCTCAGCAGAGCGATGCCGACGCGTTCAAGACGGTGGACGATGCCGTGGGCTGGCCCAAGCTGCTGCGCGCGCGAGACCAGGTCCGAGAGTTGGCCGAACTGGCCGGTGACGACCCGCTCGTGCACGCCGCCGATCGCTGGAAAACGCTGCGGAAGTTCGCGCCAGCCATGATCGAGGCGTTGCAATTCCGGGCTGCACGCGCCGGCGACCCCACGCTGGCCGCGCTCGATTTGCTGGCGGGCCTGAACCGGTCCGGCAAGCGCGACGTGCCAGTAGACGCGCCCATGCCGTTCCGCAAGGAGTGGCGTCGCCTGGTGATGGAGGAGGACGAGCCCGATCGCCGCCTCTACGAGACGGCCGTGCTGGCGACGCTGCGCGACAAGCTGCGCTCGGGCGACATCTGGGTCGAACGCTCCGCCAACTACCGCCGGTTCGACAGCTACCTGTTGCCCCAGGACGCCGTGCCGGCGGTGATCGCCGAGCTGAAGTTACCCGCGACCGCGGACGAGTGGCTGGCCACCCGGGGCGCTGAGCTGGATCGGCGGCTGCGCCGCTTCTCTCGCCGGCTGCTGCGAGGGGAGCTGGAAGGAGTCGAACTGCGGGACGGGCGACTGCACATCGCCCCCGTCAAAGCGACGGCGACGGCGGAAACCCGCGCCTTCGCCGACAGGCTCGAGGCGATGATGCCGCCCGCACGCATCACCGAACTGCTCCACGAGGTGAGCCGAGCGACAGGCTTTGCGTCCGCCTTCACCAACCTGCGCACCGGCGAGCGCTGCGACGACACCAACGCCCTGCTCGCCGCTATCCTGGCCGATGCCACCAACCTCGGCCTGGGCCGCATGGCCGCGGCCAGTCACGGCGTCACCCGCGACAAGCTGGTCTGGACGGCGGGCGCCTACATCCGCCCCGACACTTACAGGGCGGCGCTGACTCGGATCATCGATGCCCACCACGCACTGCCAATCGCGTCCACCTGGGGCGACGGCACCACCTCGTCCTCCGACCGTCAGTTCTTTCGCTCGGCCAAGCGCGGCGATGCCGCCGGCGAGGTCAACGCCCGCTACGGCCACGATCCCGGCCTCGGCTTCTATACCCACGTGTCCGACCAGCACGGGCCCTACAGCGTGCGCATTATGTCGGCGACCAGCCACGAAGCACCCTACGTTTTGGACGGGCTGATGCACCACGGCACGGGCCTGCGGATCGGGACTCATTACACGGACACGGGTGGCGCCTCGGACCACGTGTTCATTCTTTGCGCCATGCTGGGTTTCAGGTTCTGCCCGCGCCTGCGCGACCTGCCCGACCGCAAGCTCGCCACCCTGGAGCCGGCTGCGGCCTATAAGGGCTTGGCGCCGCTGATCGGACGTCGGGTCAAGGTCGAGGTCATCCGGGAGCACTGGGACGAGATCCTACGCCTGGTGGCCTCCCTACAGGCCGGCACCGTGCTGCCCTCTTCCATGCTGAAGCGCTTGGCCGCTTTCCAACGTCAGAACCAGCTCGACCTGGCGCTACAGGAGCTGGGACGCATCGAGCGCACCCTGTTCACGATGGACTGGCTTGAGTCGGCCGCTCTGCGCCAGCGCTGCCAGGCCGGGCTGAACAAGAGCGAACAGCGCCACGCCCTGGCCCAGGTGATCTGCACCTTCAAGCAGGGGCGCATCGCCGATCGTGGCCAGGATGCACAGCAGTTTCGGGCGTCCGGGCTGAACCTGGTGATCGCCGCCATCGTGTTCTGGAACTCGACCTACCTGGCCGATGCCGTGCAGCATCTGCGAAGCCAGGGCAGACCGGTGCTGGACGAGTTGCTCGCCCACACGTCTCCACTCACGTGGGAGCACATCGGCTTCTCCGGCGACTTCCTGTGGGACCGGGCCGCCACAACCGCAGACCGCCGCCGACCGCTCAGATTAGGACAGGGAAGGATGGTGGCGTGACCGGCGTTCCCGGAGCGTTCACCCTCAACGTTATCTGCATTACAACCAACGCTCTGCCCTCGACCTCGACATGCGCGCCCGCATCACAGCCCTCGCCTGACCCGAAATGGCCTCTGGTGACAGAGCTGTTGGTTCAGGGCCTCGTAGCCGGTGTCGCCGCCGTCCTCGCCCGCCGCCATGCCGTCCCGCCCCGATCAGTGACGGGCTGCAATGGAACATATCAGGAACTTGTTTGGCAATGGGCGACAACAAAGCTGCGGGATATGGGGTAGTTCGGATCCCTAACCTACCCCAAGTTTTTCCGATCCTGGCTCGCTCTGGCTTTTTGCTACATGCCGAGCCAACAGTGCGACTGCGAGCCAAGCACCTGCCACGACCAGCAGAAGTCCTGGCTTTCTTTCCGTGACCAGCACGTAAACCGTGAGCACAGCGCCGGAGGCAACGTACCTGGCCAGTGTTATTGGAGCACCCTCGCTCCGCAGCAGCCATTCTGCTAGACATACAGCAGCAACTGCGTTTCCACCGAACCACAATAGAGATAGCGGGCATGAGACCGCGAAGGTGCCAAGGCCGAAAGGAAATCTTGGGACCTTTGCCAAAGCGAAGCCGGTGCAGCCATTTGGAAACGTATCTGCCAGCAGATGGATGGCAAGGCCCAGCAGAAACCAGCCCATGCCCCACTTGAAAGCTCGGTCCGCAACTCCGGCAGGCACGGCGCGGAATCGCGCCCTCAAACGTCGCAATGTCGGCATCAGCCACAGCGTCAGCAAAGGAAGTAGGATGCTGTGGGTGAGCAACGACCTATGCCCAAGCAATGGAAATAGCAGGAAATCCGTATCAGGATAGACAAGTCCCATCGCTGACATCGGATGCAGCAGGAAAGCAGCGATGGCGAGCAGTCCCCAGCGTCGCACCGAAGACTTTTGTGCGTCCGAAACCATCAACACCCATCCTTCACAGTTTCTTAACAGATTATCGGTATCCGTTCTTTAATCGCAACTTGTTTGGCAAGCAGGTTGAGGGCATAGCGCCGGGTGTCATGCAGACAACGCGATGGGTGAACGGGCCAGGAACGTCGGCGTCCTCAGAACGTGGTCGGTGATTGTGGGACGGCGGATGTTTGCGGGACGTATTCTATAGACGAGAAAGCCGCCCTTGAACGGCGGGCAGCGAAGCCGTCCACAGAGCGGACGGTTGCGGGACAGCCAAGTAAAATCAATGGTGTTCACTTTCGTTCTGGTCTCGCGTTGTGTGCATGACACTCGACGCTGTGCCCTCAGGTCGCACCGAGCTGCAGCTTGCCGCCAACCTGCGCGGCGCCGCGGCGGCGGAGGCGGCGGCGGACGGCGCGATCCAGGAGGCGGTGTTCCACCTGCTCGATCCCTCCGACCCCTGGCCCGCGGACGGCGCCGAGCGGCTTACCGGACCGTGCTTTCGCAGAACCAGCAATGTACGGCGGCATCGTGCCCGAATGTCTGACGCTGCGGCAGTGCCGATCCCGGGACAACGGCGCGCCGCTCAGGGATTGCAGATCAGGTCCGGACCGCTGTCGCCCGTCTGGTTGTTGGGGCCGCGGGAGCACAGGTCGAACTCGTGG
>CAHJXG010000032.1 GCA_903644035.1 Rhodospirillales bacterium | reverse complement strand
CGGCGGATGCCCGAGTTCAGCGCGTTCGACAGCGCGAAGTCGATGATCCGGCTCTTGCCGCCGAAGTACACCGCGGGCTTGGCGCGGATGTCGGTCATCTCCATCAGCCGGCTGCCGCGCCCGCCCGCGAGCACGTAGGCCATCGCGCTGCGGGCAAGGGGCGCGTTCACCCCGGGGCTGGTGCGGATCATGCCCCGGCACCCCCCGGCGCCGGCTGCGCCTGGGGCGGGGCGTTCCAGATCTCGGTGGCGTACTCCGTGATCGTGCGGTCCGACGAGAACCAGGCGACCCCGGCCGTGTTGAGGATGCTCGCGCGCCACCACCCGGCCGAATCGGTCCAGAGCTGCTTTGCCGCGGTCTGCTGGTCCAGGTAGCTTTGGAAATCAGCGGCGATCATGAACGTGTCCCTTTCCAGCAGGTTGTGCACCAGCTCCTGATAGCGGCTGGGTTCACTGGGAGAGAACACGCCGGAGCGTATGGCGTCCAGCGCCTGCTGCAGCGCCGGGCAGGCGGCGACGTCGTCGTGCGCCGCGAGGCCCCGCTGCGTGCGGGCCATCACCTGCTCGGCGGTCATGCCGAAGATGAAGATGTTGGCCGGCCCCACGTGGTCGCGAAGCTCGACGTTGGCGCCGTCCAGCGTGCCGATGGTGAGCGCGCCGTTCAGGGCGAGCTTCATGTTGCCGGTGCCGGACGCCTCCATGCCCGCGGTCGAAATCTGCTCCGACAGGTCGGCGGCGGGGATGATCGCCTCGGCGAGGCTCACGTTGTAGTTCGGCAGGAACACCACCTTCAGCCGCCCATCGACGGAGGGGTCGGAGTTGATGACCTGCGCCACGTCGCAGGCCAGCCGGATCACCTGCTTCGCCACGCGGTAGCCCGGCGCCGCCTTGCCGGCGAGGATCTTGACCTGCGGCACCCAGTCCTGCGTCGGCCGCGCGCGGATCGCGTCGTACAGCGCGACGGCATGCAGGATGTTCATCAGCTGGCGCTTGTACTCATGGATGCGCTTCACCTGCACGTCGAACAGCGCGTGCGGGTTGACCACGACGCCGGTGCGGTCGGCGATCACCCGGGCCAGCGCCTCCTTGCGGCCCAGCCGCTGCCGGGCGAACGCGGCCTGGAAATCAGGGTTCTCGGCATGGTCACGCAGGTCCGCCAAGGCCGTGGCGTCCCGCAGCACGCGCGGACCCAGCGTCTCGACCAGCAGGCTCGTCAGCCCCGGGTTGGCCCGGTGCAACCAGCGGCGGAAGGTGACGCCGTTCGTCTTGTTGTTGATGCGCCCGCCATACTGGGCGTGCAGGTCGCGGAACACCGTCTGCTGCATCAGGCCGGTGTGGAGCGCCGACACGCCGTTGATCGAGTGCGACCCGAGGAACGCCAGGTGCCCCATCCGCACCCGCCGCCCATGCCGCTCGTCGATGATCGACAGCGTGCGCAGCAGCGCGTCGTCCACCGCGCCCTGGGCGGAGACGCGCTCCAGGTGGCGCGCGTTCAGCAGGTAGATGATCTGCATGTGCCGGGGCAGCAGCCGCTCCATCAGCGAGACCGGCCAGGTCTCCAGCGCCTCCGGCAGCAGCGTGTGGTTGGTGTAGGCGAAGGTCGCGACGGTGGTGGCCCAGGCGGCGCCCCACTCGATGCCGTGGACATCGACCAGCAGGCGCATCATCTCGGCGACCGCGATGGCCGGGTGGGTGTCGTTGAGCTGGATCGCCGCCTTGTCCGACAGGTTGGCCAGCGTGCCGAATTGGTCCAGATGGCGGCGCAGCAGGTCCTGCAGCGAGGCGGAGGCGAAGAAGAACTCCTGGCGCAGCCGCAGCTCCTGCCCGGCGTCGCTCTCGTCGCCGGGATACAGCACGCGGGACACCGCCTCGATCCGCACCCGGTCGCGGAGCGCGCCCACGTGGTCGCCGCGGTTGAAGTCGTCGAGCTGCATCGGCGTCGTGGCCTGCGCCGACCAGAGCCGGAGCGTGTTGGCGTGGTGCGCCGGGACGGCGTCGCCGTCCAAGGTAGGGGCTCCCGGGGTGGGGCCGCCCACCACCGGCATGTCGAAGGCGACGGCCGACATCGTCTCGGCCGGCTGCCAGGCATAGGCGGTGCCGCCGGCGCCGCCCTGCCGGGCCACGGTGCCGCCGAAGCCGATGGGATAGGCGACTTCGGAGCGCTCGAACTCCCAGGGGTTGCCGAGCGACAGCCAGTCCTCCGGCAGCTCCTGCTGGATGCCGTCCTCGATGACCTGGCGGAACAGCCCGTGCTCGTAGCGGATGCCGTAGCCGTAGGCGGGGATGCCGAGCGTCGCCATGCTCTCCATGAAGCAGGCCGCGAGGCGTCCCAGCCCGCCGTTGCCGAGCGCCGCGTCCGGCTCCTGCTCCCGCAGGCGCTCGAGGTCCACGCCCTCGGCCGCCAGCGCCGCCCGCACCTCGTCCATCAGGCCGAGGTTGCCGATGGCGTCGAACAGCAGGCGGCCGATCAGGAACTCGAGCGACAGGTAGTAGACCCGCTTGCCGCCGCTCTCGTAGGTGCGGCGGGTGCTGTCGAACCAGCAGTCCAGCACGCTGTCCCGCACGGCCAGCGCGGTCGCCACGAACCAGTCGCGCTCGCTCGCCACGCTGGGCGACTTGCCGACCTGGTAGGTGAGCTTGGCGACGATCCTGGCGCGCATCTGGTCCGCGGACGGGGCGGCGTCGGGGAGGTGGGAGGCAGGGGCGGCTACGTCCATGTTCGCGTCCTTGTGTGGCGGCTGGCTGTGCCGGCCTGGGTCTCGGTCCAGCTTGGGAGACGCACGTCTAGGGCGTGCGATGCGACGGCGCCTCGCTGCCGTCATGAGGCGTCCTGGTGTATTCCCGCCAGAGCAGGATCAGCGCCGCCATGATGGCGGGTCCGACGAACAGGCCGAGCAGGCCGAACGCCTCCACCCCGCCCAGGATGCCGAGCAGCACCCAGAGGAAGGGCAGGCGGGTGGAGCCGCCGATCAGCGCCGGGCGGATCGCGTGGTCGGCGACGAAGATGACGGCAGCCCCTGCCGCGAGCAGCACCGCGGCCGCGATGGCGGAGCCGGTCGCGAGCACCAGCAGCGCCGCCAGCCCCAGCATCACCATGGAGCCGAGCGGCACCGTGGCCGCCACCGCGGTGACCGCCCCCAGCAGCACCGGATGCGGCGCCCCGGCCAGCCAGTAGCCGACGCCCAGCACGGCGCCGATCCCCAGCCCGA
>CAHJXG010000031.1 GCA_903644035.1 Rhodospirillales bacterium | reverse complement strand
TCCGGGCGGCGGTGCTTGTCGAAGGCGAAGATGGTGGTGCGGCCCAGGGTGCAGCGGTCGAGGTCGCAATCCGCGGTGATCAGCTCGTCGCCCCAGCTTGTCGCCTGCGCCAGGATTTCGCCCTGCGGGTTCACGATGATCGAGTGGCCGAACAGCTCGCACCCGTCCTCCACGCCCGCCTTCGCCGTGGCGACGGCGTAGGTGGCGTTCTGGTAGGCGCCGGCCTGGATCACGAGGTGGCTGTGGAACACCCGGAGGTGGTGCGCCTCGAAGCCTTGGGCGTCCTGGTTGATGCTCGGCGTGTTGTAGCCCAGCATCACCAGCTCGACCGATTGCAGGCCCAGCTCGCGCCACGCCTCCGGCCAGCGGCGGTCGTTGCAGATCATCAGCCCAGCGTTCACCGGCATGCCGCCCAGCGGCGCGCGCACCACGGGGAAGCCCAGGTCGCCCACCTCGAAATACCGCTTCTCCAGATGCTGCACCTGGCGCGCCGGGTCGTGCTCGGCGTGGCCGGGCAGGTGGACCTTGCGGTATTTCAGCATCACCTGGCCCTCCGGGCTGACCAGGATGGCGGTGTTGAAGTGGCGGCCCTCCGGCGTGCGCTCGGCGTAGCCCAGGTGGAAGGCGATGCCGTAGCGCCGGGCCGCCTCGAACAGCGGCGCCGTCTCGTTCGACGGCATGGCGGTCTCGAACCAATGGTCCGCCTCGGCGCGGTCGGCGTGGTAGTGGCGGGGGAAGAAGGTGGTCAGCGCCAGTTCGGGGAACACCACGACCTGCACGCCGCGGACGTGGGCGCGCTCCATCAGCCGCACCATGCGTTCCACGGCGACGGCGCGGGGTTCGGCGCGCTGGATGGGGCCGAGCTGCGCGGCGGCGACGGTGACGATGCGGGGCATTATTGCGCGGCCTCGTCGAGCGCCGGGGGCGGCATGGCGCCGGTTTGCGCGGTGATGGCGTCATACCATTCGGGGCGGCGGTGGGCGGCGAAGTCGAACATCTTGTCCTTTCCCTGGCGGCAGGCATCGAGGTCGCATTCGGCCAGCACCACCTCGTCCCCCAGGCCCGCGGCCTCCGCCACGACGACGCCGTTGGAGTCCACGATGCAGGAGCCGCCGATCAGGCCCGCGCCGTCCTCCACGCCCGCCTTGGCGACGGCCACCGCCCAGGTCGCGTTCATGTAGGCGTTGGCCTGGGTCACCAGCTTGGAGTGGTAGGTGCGCAGCGCCTCGTTCTCCGTCGTGCCGCCGTTGGGGTCGTAGGCGGCGGAGTTGTAGCCGCAGCACACCAGTTCCACCCCTTGCAGCCCAAGCATCCGCCAGGCCTCCGGCCAGCGGCGGTCGTTGCAGATCAGCAGGCCGAGCACGCCGCCGGCCAGCGACGCGGGCGCGCGCCAGGCGGGGAAGCCGCGGTCGCCGTAGGCGAAGTAGCGTTTCTCCAGTTGCTGGAACCGGTCGCCGGGCCGCGGCTCGACCGAGCCGGGCAGGTGGACTTTCCGGTACGTTCCGAGCGTGCGGCCATCGGGCGCGACCAGGATGGCGCTGTTGAACAGCCTGTCCCCGGCGCGCTCGGCGTAGCCGATGCTGAAGCCCACGCCCAACTCGCGCGCCCGGTCGAACAGCGGCCGCACCGCTGTGTTCGGCATGGCGGGTTCGGTGAACGCGTCCAGCTCCGCGGGCGTCAGCAGCCAGCGCGGGAAGAAGGTCGTCAACGCGAGTTCGGGGAACACCACCAGACGCGCGCCGCCCGCCGCCGCCTGTTCCAGCAGCGCCACGATGCGAGCCATGGTCTTGGCCCGGCTGTCCGCGCGCTGCACCGGACCCATCTGCGCCGCGGCAACGGTGACGACCCGCGCCATCTCAGCGCGCGCCCCGCGCGACGAACTGTCCCGCGCCGGGCCGGGCCAGCACGGCCTCGCCGTCCCACACCACCTGGCCGCGCAGCAGCGTCGCCGCCACCCGGGCGCGCATCGGGCGGCCGTGATAAGGCGACCAGCGCAGGTCCGGCAGGTCCTGGATCGAAGCCTCGTCGAACGTGAAGCGCCCGGGTTCCAGCACCAGCAGGTCCGCATCCTTGCCGGGCGCAATCGACCCCTTGCGCCCGTCCAGCCCATGGTGCCGCGCCGGACGCTCCGCGCAATAGGTTGCCATGACGGTGGGCGGCAGGCCGCGCTCCTCCAGCAGGGTGTACATCAGCGGCGCGAAGCTCTGCAGGCCCACCAGCCCGGCGCCACACGCGAAGATGTCAGGCGATCCCTTGCGGTCCGCCGGCCAGGGGGCGTGGTCCGTAGACACGTAGGCAACCTGGTCCGCCAAGAGCGCCGCCCACATCCGCTCGACCTCCGCCGTGGTGCGGAACGGCGGGTTGCACTTGCCGCGCCCGCCCAGGCGCACGAGGTCCTCCTCCGTCATGCAGAGGTACTGGATGCATGCCTCCCCGCTGGCCTGCCCGCCGGCAGCGCGGAATGCCCCGGCGATGGCGAAGCCGCGGGCGACCGAGGAATGGGCGATGTGGACATGTGCCCCCGTCGCCAGCCCGATCTCGAAGATCTCGTTGTCCGCCAGCGTCTCCGCGAGCGGCGGGCGGGTGCGGCAGTGCATGATGGCCTCCGTCCGCCCGGCGGCGCGGGCGTCCGCAGTCAGGCGCTCGACCAGCTCCTGGTCCTCGTTGTGCACGGACACCGGCAGGCCCGTGCGCGCGATGGCGGCGAACGCCTCGATCATGGTGGGACGGTCGATGCGGGGGAAGCGCACCGGGTCGTACTCGTAGGTCGAAAGCTTGAAGGAGCACACGCCGCCCGCCGCCAGCCCCTCGATCGCGCCGACGCCGCCATGCTTGGCGATGGTCCCATACAGCGCGACATCGACATGCGCGGTCCGGTTCACCCAGCCGATCTTCTCTGCCAGCACGCCCGCATCCGTCACCGCCTGCGGCACGTCGTAGGGCATGTCCACGCAGGTCGTGACGCCCCCGGCCGCGGCCGAGCGGGTCGCGCCCTCGATGCCGGGCCAGCCGATGGCCGAACTCGTGTGCATGTGCCCATCGACAAGGCCGGGCAGCACCAGCCTACCCGAGTAGTCCAGCACCGTGGCCGCCTGCGGGGCCTCGCCGGTGCCGATGGCGGCGATCCGCTCGCCCGTGACGGCGATCCAGCCGTCCGGGATCACCTCGGACGCAGTGACGATCGTGCCGCGGATCAGGCTGTCGTACATGGCTCACCAGTTCTCAACCAGGCTCACGTTACCCGGCCGGGCCTGTGGTGTGAACAGGCTGACGCCGCGGCCGGACGCTACGGCTCCAGCAGCGCGCGAGCCTGGCCCAGCAGGGCACCCCCGGGCCGCCGCAGCGCGTCCAGCACGGTGAAGTGGTCGGCGCCGGGCACCGGCAGC
>CAHJXG010000030.1 GCA_903644035.1 Rhodospirillales bacterium | reverse complement strand
CAGCGCGAACACCGAGGCCGCGACGCGCCGCGCCGGCATGCCGACCCGCCGCGCCGCCTCCCTGTTCGCGCCGACCGCCACCACCTGCCGGCCGAAGCGGGTCTGGCCGAGTGTCACGTAGCCGGCCGCGGCCACCAGGGCCGCGATCCCGGCGGGAATGGGCAGGCCGAGCACCCAGCCCCGACCGATGGCGACGAAACCCGGCGCGCCGGTGATCGGGATCGAGTAGCCCTGGGTCAGCAGGAGGGCGACCCCGCGCAGGATCGACAGCCCCGCCAGCGTCACGATGAAGGACGGGATCCTCTGGTAGGCGGCGAACCAGCCCTGCACCGAGCCGACCGCAGCGCCCAGCAGCAGCATGGCGACGGCCACCAGCGGCCAGGGCACCCCAGCCCCCAGCGCGATCGCCGCCAGCGCGTTGGTCAGCGCCACCATGGAACCGACCGACAGGTCGATGCCGCCCGTGGTGATCACGAACGTCATCGCCACGGCCCCGATCAGCATCGGCGCCATCTGCCGCAGCACGTTGAGCAGGTTGCCCGGCGTCAGGAACACCGGCGACGCCAGCGCGAACGCCAGGCTGCACAAGACGAAGAACGCCGCGATGGACAGCACCTGCGCATGCTCCAGCAGGAAGTCGGCGCGGCGGCGCGGCGCGTCGATGGCCGGGGCGCTCATGGTCATGTGCTCATGGGCGGGCGCCGCCGACGATAAGCTGCACGATCTCCTCAAGGCTCGTCTCCGTGGCCCGGCGCTCCGCCACCTTGGTCCCCTCGTACATGAAGGCGATGCGGTCGCAGACGCGGAACAGGTCCTGCAGCCGGTGCGTCACCAGCACGACCGCGACGCCCTGCGCCTTGACCCGGTTGATCAGCGCCAGCACCGCCTCCACCTCGGCCACCGCGAGCGCTGAGGTCGGCTCGTCCAGCAGCAGCACCCGGGGCGCGAAGGCGGCGGCGCGGGCGATGGCGATGGATTGGCGCTGCCCGCCGGACAGAAGCGCCACCTTGGCCCGCATGTCGGGGATGCGGATGCCGAGCGCGTCGAGCATTCGCCGGCCCTCCGTCCGCATCGCCGCCTTGTCGAGAAAGCCGCGCCGGGCGATCTCGCGGCCGAGGAACAGGTTGCCCGCGACGTCGATGGTGTCGCACAGGCTGAGGTCCTGATAGACCATCTCGATGCGCTGCGCCCGCGCCTCTGCCGGGCCGGCCAGGCGGACCTCGGCCCCGGACAGCAGGATGCGGCCGGCGTCGGGCAGGCTGGCGCCCGACATGATCTTGCTGAGCGTCGATTTGCCGGCACCGTTGTCGCCCACGAGGCCCAGGCATTCGCCGCCGAACAGGTCGAGGTCAACGCCGTGCAGCACCGTCTGCGAGCCGAACGCCTTGCCGACGCCGCGCAGCGACATCAGCGGCGCCTGCATGGGTGCCGCCCTACTTGAACACCGGGCGGTAGGGATCGACGTTGGCCCTGGTCACGATGGCGACCGGCACGGCGATGGTGCGCGCCACCGTGCCGCCCCGGCTGAGCGCCACGAGCGCGTCGATGCCGGCCGCGGCCATGCCCGCCGGGTCCTGCTGCACGACGGCGACGACATAGCCGGCGTCGATGCCGCGGATCGCCTGCGCCGTCAGGTCCCAGCCGAACACCTTGACGGTGCCTTGCCGGCCCTGGCTCTCGACCGCGGCGATGGCGCCCAGGAGCGCCGGCTCGCCGGTCGCGTAGATCGCGGTCATGTCGGGGTTGCCGGTCAGCAGCGTCTCCGCCACCGCCAGGGCGTTGTCCTGGATGTTGCGGCCGTCCACCACGCCGGCCATGGTCACGCCGGGCTTGCCGGAGACGGCGTCCAGGAACGCCTTCTGCCGCTGGTTCTGGATGAAGGAGTTCAGCGCCCCGACGACGCCGAGCTTCGCGCGGCCTCCCATCGACGCCTGCACGTAGGGCAGGAACACGTCGGCCAGCAGCTGCCCGGCCTTGGCGTTGTCGACGCCGATCTGCGCCTTCTGCGGCCCGTCCTCCGGCAGCACCGCGTCAACCGCGACGACCGGGATGCCCGCGGCGGCGGCCTGCTGGATCGACGGCAGCAGCCCGTTCACGTCGATGGCGTCCACCAGGATGCCGGCGACCTTCTGCTGGATGTAGGTCTCGACCGCGTTGTTCTGCTCGGTCGGGCTGTCGTTGGCGTTGAATACGTCGAGCGTCACCCCGGCCTTCTTGGCAGCACCCTGCGCGCCTTGCAGCATCTGGTTGAAGAACAGCGCCTGCTGGTTGATCTGCACCATGGCGAGGGTCGGCGTGGCTGCCCTGGCGCCGGGGATGCCGAGGCCGAGCGCGGAGGCGCCGGCGAGCAGAGTGCGCCTGTTCACGACGATCATGTCCGTCCTTCCTTCAACGTTGCGGGTGCCCCGTCATCGGGCACAGAGATCCAAGTCAGAGAGGCCTTCGACCGTGATCTCCATGCGTTGCAATCTCCATGCCGGGCGGGTCCAGGGTGATCCGCCACTCGGCGGCGAGCCGGGTTCAATGCAGCCGTCGTCGCGGCGGCGATGGTGGATCACCGCGCGGCGGTCGGCGCAGATGATGACATAACCCCGGATCGAGGGCAGGCGGCCCGGGATGACCGGACCTTCCGTCCCGATGTTCCATGCAGCATCGCTCATCCCATAAAGCGGGACGGCCCGCCATGGTTTTGCCGCCCGCGGGATCACGTGCCATGGATGGCGGGCTGATGGAGAAATGCCCCATGCTTCGCTTCGCCTCCGCCGCCCTCGCGTCCGTCCTGCTCCTTCCGCCCGCGGCACAGGCGCGTGAGAACCTGGTGATCGGCATCGCCGAGTTCCCGTCCAGCCTGCATCCTTCCATCGACCCACTGCTGATCAAGAGCTACGTGCTTGGCTTCGCCACCCGCACCGTGACCACGTATGACGCCGACAACAAGCTGATCTGCCTGCTCTGCACCGAGGTCCCGTCCTTGGAGAACGGCCTGGCGCGCAGGGACGGCGAGGGCATGGCTGTCACGATCAAGCTGCGGCCGGAGCTGCGCTGGGGTGACGGCGTGCCGGTCACGGCGCGGGATGTGGCGTTCACCTGGCGCGTCGGGCGCGACCCGAACGCCGGGTTCAGCAACGCGAACGCCTGGACCCGTGCCCGGAGCGTGGATGTGGTGGACGACCACACCGCCGTGCTCCATCTGGACCGTGTGCTCGGCTCCTACGCGCAGTGGGACCAGCTGCTGCCGGAGCACGTCGAGGGGCCGATCTACGAGCGGGCTCACGGTCCCGGCGAGTACATCAACACGACCGAGTACAACCGCAATCCCCTCAACCCGGGCCTGTGGAACGGCCCGTTCGTGGTCGGCAGCTACCAATCCGGCAGCACCATCACGCTGGCCGCCAACCCGCACTGGCCGGGTCCGGCGCCGGGCTTCCGGCAGGTGTCGATGCGCTTCATCGGCGATACCGCGGCGCTGCAGGCCAACCTGCTCTCGGGCGACATCGACATCGACAACAACCTGACGACCGACCAGGCACTGGCCTTGCAGAAGCAGCACCCCGACCGCTTCGTCTACAGCTACGCTCCCAGCCTCACCTATTCCCACATCGACGCGAGCGCCGCGAACCCGATCCTGGCTGACCTGCGCGTGCGCCGTGCACTGCTGCTGGCGCTGGACCGCCGGGCCATCAACGACCGGCTGTACAGCGGCAAGTACGCGCTGGCCACAAGCTTCGTCAGCCCGAAGAACCCGGAGTTCGATCCCTCCGTGCCGCTGGTGCCCTATGACCCCGCCGCCGCGCGCCGCCTGCTGGAGGACGCCGGCTGGACCCTGGGCGCGGACGGGATACGGCGCAACGCCGCCGGGCAGCGCCTGAGCATCGAGTTCCTGGCCGCCTCGGGCTTCCGGATGAACGAGCTGCTGCAAGCCGTCATGCAGAACGCCTGGAAGGCGGTGGGCGTGGAGGCCACGCTGCGCACCGAGCCATCCCGCACCCTGTTCGGCCAGACCACCAAGCGCCGGGCCTTCCCCGGCCTCGTGATGTACACCTGGACCAGCCTGGTCGGCGAAAGCCCGCGCCTCACTTTGGGTTCCGGCATGGTGCCGGCGGAGACGAACAACTGGAGCGGGGCGAACTTCACCGGGTTCAGCGACCCGGCGTTCGATGCGGCCGTGGACATCGCGGAGACCGAGCTCGACCCGGCCAAGCGCCGCGCCGCCTGGGCCACCATGCAGCGCATCTACGCCGAGCGCCTGCCGGCGCTGCCGCTGTTCATCACCGTCATCCCGCAGGCGGTGCCGACCTGGCTGCGCGGCTTCGGGCCGAACGGCACCGGGCAGCCCTTCTCCCAGCAGGCCGAGCTGTGGCGGAGCGAGCCGTGACGGGCCTCGCGCGGCTGGCGCTCGCCCGCGGGGTGCAGCGCCTGCTGGATGGGCTGCACGGGAGTGATGGCCCGGGTGGCACAGTCGGCGTGGTGCAGGATGGCGAGCTGGCCGTGCATCGCTGCGCCGGGCTGGCCAGCCTGGAACTCGGCGTGCCCATCGGGCCGGACACCACGTTCCGCGTCGCCTCCGTCACCAAGCAGTTCACCTGCGCCGCCGTGCTGATGCTGGCGGATGAAGGGCGGCTGCGGCTGGAGGACGACGTGCGGGAACACCTGCCGGAGGTCCCGGACATGGGAGCGCCGGTGACGGTCGCGCACCTCCTGCACAACACCAGCGGCATCCGCGACATGCTCGGCATCATGCGTCTGGGCGGCGCGGACCTCGGCCAGCCGGTGCGGGCGGACGAGCTGATGGCCGGCATCCTGCGCCAGCGCACCCTGAACTTCGCGCCCGGCAGCCGCTTTCTTTACAGCAACTCCAACTTCCTCCTGCTGGGCCGCATCGCCGAGCGGGTGAGCGGGGAGCCGCTCGCCGCTCTTCTGGACCGCCGCCTCTTCGCTCCCGCCGGCATGACCCGCACCCGGCTCGTGGAGCAGGTCGGTGCGGTCGTGCCCGGCCTCGCCACCGGCTACGTCCGCCGCGACGGCGCCTGGATGCGGGCGCCCCACGCCTTCCCGCTGCACGGGGAGGGCGGCCTCGTCTCCGGCGTGGAGGACCTGGCGCTCTGGAGCCGATGGCTCGATGCCTATCCGGACTTGGCCGGGGCGCTCTCGACCCAGGCGCCGTTCGCCAACGGGACGATGAACCTCTACGCCCGCGGCCAGGTGGTCCGCGAGTATCGCGGCGTCCGCACCGTGGGGCATGGCGGGCTGTGGCCGGGCTACCGCACCGAGTTCCTGCGGGTGCCGGAGCGGGGCGTCGCGGTGATCGCCATCGCCAACCGCGCGGACGCCGATCCGTTGCTGCTGGCGCACCGGGTGCTCGACCTGCTGCTGGATGCCCGTCCCGGCGC
>CAHJXG010000029.1 GCA_903644035.1 Rhodospirillales bacterium | reverse complement strand
GACACAGAGTGGCGGTTGTTGTCGAACCGGACCAGGCAGGTCTTCGACACCGACGCAGGCACGGCATGGAAGCCGTCGAACCGCCCGCCATACGGCACCAGGCTGGGCCGCTCCGCCTCGAACATCTCCCACACCGTCTGGCCGCGGACTTCAGGGTGACGGTGCGCGCGGGCATAGGCGACGCACTGGTCGAGCAGCCAGGCGTTCAGCTCGTCGTAGCTCTTGACCCGGACCCGCGGCGTGAAAAACCGCTCGCGCACCAGGCCGACCTGGTTCTCGACCTGGCCCTTCTCCCAGCCTGACGCCGGGGTACAGGCCACGGGATCGACCAGGTAGTGGCTGCACATCTGCAGGAACCGGCGGTTATAGGCCCGCTCGCGGCCGACGAAGATCGCATCCACCGCGGTCTGCATGTTGTCGTAGATGCCGCGCGTGCAGGCGCCCTTGAAGAACGCGAAGCCCTTGTCGTGCGCGTCGAACACCATTTCCTGCGTTTCGCGCGGGTAGGCCCGCACAAACAGCATGCGGCTGTGGCACAGCCGGAGATGCGCCACCTTCACCGCAACCGTCGTGCGGTTGATCAGCACGACCTCATGGCTCCAGTCGAACTGGTAGGCCTCGCCCGGCACGAAGCTCAGCGGTACGAACGCATCCGCCGACGTCGCCGCCCGCTGCCGCCCCCAGGCCCGGGCATACCGCCGCACCGCGTCGTAGCCGCCCTCATAGCCGAGGGCGCGCAACGCCTCGAACACCCGGACCAGCGTCAGCCGCTCGCGGCTGGGCTTGGCCTCGTTAGACGCCAGCAGCCGGTCCAGCTCATCCCGCCACGGGCCGATCCGCGGCAGCGGCTGCACCTCGCGCTCGTAGCAGAACTCGGTCGCATTCGACCGCAGCACCTTGCGCACGACCTTCCGCAACACCCGCAGCTCGCGGCAGATCAACTTGATCGACTTGCCCTGGACGAAGTGAGCCCGGCGTATCCGCGCAATCGTCTCCACAACGAACATCCCAAACCGGCCCCCGATCATTACGAGAGCCACCGTGAACCCCAACCGTCAGCGGGGTCCCTATTCCATGCTTATCCACACACGATCCGGCTATTCAGAGAAGCGCTCGCCGCCTTGCTCGGGCTCGGCGCCGGCAGCGCAAGCGGTGGGTCGGCCGTAATCTGCACCGGTGTGAACACCGGCATCGGCTCCGGCACCAACTCGCCGCGCCGGACCTGACGGCGCCAGTTCCACAACAGCCCGCGGCTGACCTCATGCCGGCGCGCCACATCGGCGAACGAGGCGCCAGGCTGCTCCAACTCGGCGACGAGCTGCAGCTTCTCCTCGAGCCGCCAGCGACGGCGACGCTTAACGCCGGTGAGCATCTCCATCCCGCGGCATGCCCCTGATCTTAACGACGCTCATACAAGCACCGCTAAGATCACCCGCCAGCTTCAATCCCGAAAGGCGGCACTCGCCAGGTGATTACCGATCCAGGGACGGTGGCACCAGCCCAAGGCAGGATCAACAGCCTGGATCAGCGCTTCGCACCACGAGGTCGAAGGTCATGCCGTTTGCCGGCCACAGATGGACCTTTACAATGTCGTATCTGCAAGCCGGCAAAACGGTCTCTTATCGCGCTATCGCCGATGAAGCCGCGGCCGTGTCCGCGCTATTTACTCGACGGAGCTGTCGCCGGAGACTGCGTCGGTGCCGCGTCGCCGACGGTTGATCCCGGTTGCTGTGTCGGCTTTTCCGTTCCCGCTGCCTGCGGCAGGCTGTTCGTCGGTTCCGGAGTCGACTCGCTCGAGCCTCCAGAGGGTGGATTCTGAGTGGTGGTCAGCGGATTCTGCGCGAATGCCGGTGCGGCACCCAGGACAGAGAGGGCTATAATCAGCGCTTTCATGATTGGCGTTCCTTCATCTCTTTTCAGGCTTGTTGAGCCCACGTCTCAGAACAGCATTCAGTGGAACTGGTTGCTCCTCTCGGAAACGGAGTTGCTGGGCTGTGTTGCGGATCGGTTGAAGCAACCGCGCTTGTAGCAGCCGAGCAGCGCTGCCGCGCCGACCTCGATCGCGAGTTTGCTGCCTGTGGACATGCCGGCATGGGCTGGCTTCTCGGCTTGCGTAGGCGCAACGCGTTCGCCCGCACCGACCGTGACCGCCACGCGCTGCGCCTGCTGTGGCCCACCATTGGCAGACATGTAGTCCACTCCGATCTGCCGTCCTGGCTGCAGCGAGCTTACATAGGCCGCGAACGCAGTAAGTGTCTGGTCTCCCGCGCGGAGTACCTGCTGAGGTTCATGATCGTGTCCAAAGGCCGAGGTTGGATGGCCTGTTCCGAGTTGGGACACGACTGACAGTAGACCTACCGACAGCGCAATGAAGGGGCGGGGAGCGAATGGACGCCGATCATTTTCTTTGCGGATCGGACTACCCTCAAAGCAGCGGCAAGCCGAGGGACAGGATGTGCGCTTCGTGCGCATTCAGGGCGGCGTCGCCGGTGCATCCAGCAGACTTCGCGCTGAGCGAGCTGCTGACTCTATGCGGCGAACTTGACGACTTCGTTTGCCACACCCCTGATGCGGACGGCAGCAGTTCATCGTGCGCGGCGTTTCATCACCTCTTCCGCGGCTTACGGGGTGGTCAGCGATGGTGCCGGGCACGTGGTGCAGGTGTGCAGCTAGGTCGATCCCCTCCAGCTTGGCGCTTTCCGGCAAGGACGCGATTGCCGCGGCCCGGTTGCCGCCTGCGTCGGAGCCGGCGAACAGCCAATTCTTGCGTCCCAACACCAGGGGCCGGATCGCACGCCCGGCGGCGTTGTTGAAGGGCATGCTGTCTGCGGCTGCTGCGTGGGGCTGTTCAGACCTCGGGACGCCAGGGCGCGGGAACCAGCGCATAGCCGCTGCCTTCACGCGTCATGAACCCGGTGGCCGGGAACGGCGCATGGTAGAACGACACCTGCATCTTTTCCGCGGCCGCCATCTCGAGCATGCGGCGGCGCGCCTTGATCGCCTCCGGCCCATCCTGGTCGAATATCGCGGACCACTCGGGATTGCGGGCGAAGATGTTGGGGTCGTTCGTAGTGTCCGACAGCGCCATCAGGCGGCCGGCGCCGGACGCGATCGCGAACGCCGTATGGCCCGGCGTATGCCCGTGCGCGTCCACCGCCGTGATCCCCGGCGCGATCTCCTTGCCCCACTCGTAGCGCGTCACGTCCTTGGCCATCGGGCCGAACACCCGGCGGCTGTTGTCGAAGGTGCCCTTCAGGCCGGCAGGCGCCTGCGACATGTTGCCGTCGTCCATCCAGAACGCCCATTCCGGCGTCGGGACCATGACCTCGGCGCGAGGGAACCGCGCCGTGCCGTCCTTCATGCGCAGGCCATTGATATGATCGCCGTGGAAGTGGCTGATGATCACCGTGTCCACGTTGGCGGGATCGAACCTGGCGGCGCGGAAGTTGGCCAGCCAGGTGCCCGACGTTGGCGCCCCCAGGTCACCGTTGCCGGTATCCAGCAGCACGAGCTTCGTGCCGGTGTTTACCACCAGCGTCGTGAACGAGATGGTGACCTTGTCCGTCGGCAGGAACCGGTCGGCCAGCGCCTGCTGCAATCCGCCCGCGGGCGCGTTGGGCACCAGGCCCTCGGACGGGCGCACCGCGACGCCGTCGCTGATCGCCGTGACCTGGAGGTCGCCGACGCGATAGCGGAAGAACGCCGGCGCCTGCGCGGTTGCGAGCGGCTGCGCCGCCCTCGCCGTGGCCGAAGAGAGCGCGGAAGGCAGTGCCGCGGCGGCGAGCCCAGCCCCGACTGCTGAACGGCGTGTTACGCTCATGACGTGTCCCCGGTCCCGCGCGACCCGGGACTGGGTGGCGCTGCACCGGATTATGTCATGTCCGGCAGCGACACGGCTAGACCGCCAGGCGCGATTTGGGATGGGCTCAGTCCAAGAACTTACCCGACGCCGCGTCACCCCGAGATCAGTTTGTGGCGACAACGCGCGGTCGGACCGCAGTCTGGCGCCGCGGATCGGACCGCCTATAGTTGCCGGCGGCCGGCGTAGACCGGCCAAGGGAGGACAGTCATCATGCCGTTCCGCAGCCGCGTCCTGTCGCGCTTCCTGCTCATCGCCGCCTTGCTGCTGCCCACCGTCGCCCGGACGCAGACCGAGGCGGTGTTCGACATCGGCCACTACGCATTCGAGAACGGGGGCGAAATCCCGTCCATGAGGGTCGGCTACGTCACCTGGGGCAAGCTGAACGACGCCAAGGACAACGCCATCCTGCTGGTGCCGGGCACCAGCGGCAGCCGGCACTCGTATGACGCCTACATCGGGCCAGGCAAGGCATACGACACCGACAAGTACTTCGTCATCGGTGCGGACCCGATCGGCGGCGGCACCTCGTCCCAGCCGAAGGACGGCCTCGGCGCACGCTTCCCCGAATACACCATACGCGACATGGTGCGGGTGCAGCACGAGTTCGTCACCCGCGGGCTGGGCCTCACCCGGCTGCTCGCGGTCAGTGGCTCGTCGATGGGCTCGTTCCAGGGCGTCGAGTGGGGCATCAACTTCCCCGACGTCATGCGCGGCCTGATCCTGATCGTCCCTGCGGCGCGCAGCGACAACCATTTCGGCGCAATCTTCGACGCCTTCTACGGCACGATCACGCTCGATCCAAACTACCAGGACGGCGCCTATGCCACCAACCCGACCGAGGGCATCAGGAGGGCCGCGCTGATCTATTTTCCTTGGACCACCAGCGACGAGTATCTGGCGACCCTCGATGCGGCCGGGCTGGCCCAGGCGCAGAAGGATGCGGCAGAGGCATGGGTGCAGAACTGGGACGCCAACAGCATGCTGTCGCGCTACCGGGCCAGCAAGATGCATGATGCGTCGAAGCCGTTCGGCGGCGACATGATGAAGGCGCTGGGGCAGGTCAAGGCGAAGGCGCTGCTGCTGCCCAGCATGACCGACCGAACCGTGCCGGGCTATCTGACGCGCGAGCTGTATAAGGGCCTGCACGACGCGACCTATGCGGAAATCCCGACGATCCGCGGCCACTCCGGCGGCGGATTGCCGCAGGGCACGGCGGAATATGCCTACATCACCGAACGGGTGCGGGCGTTCCTCGGCCAGCTGCGCGGCTGATGTCCCCAGGCTGGCTCATTTCATCTCGATCCCGACGAACACGAACTCACCGTCGTTGTCGTTGATGAGGTTGTGCTCGACCCAGCCCCGCGCGTAGCTGATCCCGGACCGCAATCCGGCGGGCCGCGCCGGGCCGGCCGGGTTCCTCCAGCAGCAGGCGGTCCATGGCTTTCGCAATTGTAGATTTGTGCATGCTCCGCCTCGGCCGTTTATCGGCATAGGGTGGAAACCAGATCTACGCCGTATTGTCGGACAGGTTGGTGCCTAACTTGGGCATCAGGTCGAAGAAGCGCCGTCGCACCTGCCCCCGCGTGAGGGTTGAATCTCTCGATGGTCCCAAAGACCTGGAGGCAACAGTGTGTCAATGAGCGGCTGCTAGGGATCGGGTTTGAGGTCAGGCCTATTCGCACGACTTGCGAACCCGGGTGTTGGCGGCAAGTGACCGCGGACTGCTCCTCCTCCGTTACGGTGGACACCTCGCGTAAGCTCCTACGGGAGCGGAGGTGCCGATGACGACGAAGAAGACGCGACGAGAGTTCACGGATAAGTTTCAGCGCGAGGCGGTGGTCCTTCTGCAGGATAGTTGTAGCGGCTTGCACTCATCCGCGGCTGGGCGTGCACTCATGAGCCTGATCTGGCTCACGCTCTCTGGGGGTCACGCTAAAGAACGGGCAGGAAAGCACGCTTCAGGTGTAAACTGTTGATCCCACACCGGAATTCTAGCACTCGTTCCGAGATGCGCAGCTGGTGTAGTCTTGTCCCAAGTGGAGTAGAGCCTGTTTGGGCCAAAGCCGCCCTCAGCAAAATCAGGC
>CAHJXG010000028.1 GCA_903644035.1 Rhodospirillales bacterium | reverse complement strand
ATCGGCTACATGACGCCCGCCAAAAAGGAACAGCTCGCCGCGGCCGCGTAGGCCGTAACCCGTGTCCACCAAATTGGGGGATGGTCAAACTACGGTTCTCAAACTAGACACGATTTAAGCTTCGACTGGTGCATCCGTGTCCGCAACCTTACCCCGGGTCGCGGTGAAGACTGCAACGACACCCATCAGCACCACCACTCCGATGACGGACAGCCCCAGCCCCACATTGCCCGTGCTGACCTTCGCCCACGTGATCAGGTTGGGCGCGAACAGCCCGCCCAACTGCCCCAGCGTGTTGATGAACGCGATCCCGACCGCCCGGGACGCCAGCGGCAGATAGAGGGCGGAGATCGTCCAGAAGATGCTGATGGCGGAGAGGTAGGCCGAGGTCAGCAGGCTGAGCGTGACGACCGCGCCCGTCACCGAGGAGGAGAACGTCGGCAGAAACAGCATGGCGACACCTACGAACACGCCAAGCACCAGGAAATGCCATCGGCGCTCCCGCATCCGGTCGGAGGACCGGGCGACGAGCAGCATCACGGCCACGCCGACCGCCCATGGCAGCGCCGACAACCAGCCAACCCGCAACACGTCGGATGCACCAGCGTCGCGAATGATGGACGGGGCCCAGATCTGCACGACGTTGCCCGTGCAGATGATCGTGAAGCAGAACCCGATTGCCAGCAGATAGACCCGGTGGTCGCGCAAGATGGCCAGCGACCAGGTCCTGGGGCCGACATGGGAGCGAACCGGCGCCTCATCGCGCGCCAACGCGCGCTCCAGCACGCCGACCTCGATGGCTGAGAGCCACCGCGCCTCGGTCGGCCGGTCGCTGAGGCAGGACCACACCACCGCGGCAAGGAGCAGCGGTGGGATCCCTTCCACGATGAACAACCATTGCCACCCCTGCAGCTGACCGATGCCGCCCATGTTGCCCATGATCCACCCCGACAGCGGGGCGCCGATGATCCCCGCGACGGCGTTGGCGATGATAAACCTCGACGTGATACGGGCGCGGTAGGCCGCGGGGAACCAATACGTCATGTAGAGGATCGCGCCCGGGAAGAACCCCGCCTCGGCCGCGCCCAAGGCGAGCCGCGCGATCATCAGCTCGGTCCCGTTGCGGGCGAACGCTGTCGCGACGGTGATCAGGCCCCACAGGACCATGATCCGTGTCAGCGTCCGGCGCGCCCCGATCCGCTCCATGAGGATGTTGCTCGGCACCTCGAATAGCAGGTAGCCGACCGAGTAGAGGCCTATGATCAGTCCGACCTGCACCTCGCTCACGCCCAGGTCGCCCTGAAAGCCCAGGCGGGCAAACCCGATGTTGATCCGGTCGATCCAGTTGACGACCCAGCAGACTCCCAACAACGGAACGATCCGCCATGTCAGCTTCCGCATGAGCGCCGCCTCATCGGCGCCGGCGCTCCAGATGGCGGGGGCTGCTGCTCTGCTCACGATGATCTCTCCTGGGCGTCCGGCCTGCAGGAGGGCGGCTTGCTCGCGGCCCGGTGCCGGGGTCCAATGGAACCATGGCCAAAGACGACGGCGGGACGGGTTCTGGAGGCCGGGACGGCGCATCTGCGCTGGCCAGCCTGGTGCACGGCCTGCGTGCGCCGCAGCGCCTGAATCTGCGGCAGATTGAAGGCTTCACCGCGATCGTCGCGGCCGGGTCGATCATCGGCGCGGCGCGCATGCTCAACGTCTCCCAACCCGGCCTGAGCCGGCTGCTGTCCGCCCTGGAGCGCAGCTTGGGCTTCGCCTTGTTCGAGCGCCGCGGGAAGCGCCTGCTCATCACGCCGGACGGCACGGAGTTCGCCGAGGAAATCGCGCACAGCCTCGCCGGGCTTCGCGCACTGGAACGGACCGCCGAGGACCTTCGCCTGATGCGGCGGACCACGTTGCGCATCGCGGCGATCCCCGCCCTCTGTTTCCAGGTCGTGCCCCGCGCCGTGGCGGCGTTCATGCGCGCGCATCCCGGCGTGAAAATACAGTTCGAGGCGTTGGGCGCCCAGCGCATCGTCGAGAGCACGGCGGCCCGCCATGTCGAGATCGGCGTGACGCAGATGATGGGCTCCGTGCCCGGACTTGCGGTCGCCGGCGCCTACCATTCCGAGTGCGTCTGCGTCGTGCCGCCGGGCCACGCCCTCGCCCGTCACGCGGCCATCGGCCCGGCAGACGTGCTTGCCCATGACCTGGTCATGCTTCCGCCGTCCAGTCTTGCCGGCATGCGGCTCGCGGCGGTGCTTGGGCAGTACCCCGCCGCACGGATCGAGACGTTCCTCTCCTCCGCCGCGTGCGCGATGGTCGTGGAGGGCGCCGGGATCGCCGTCGTCGACCCGTTCACGGCCGAGATGTTTGGCCCGCGCCTCCGTGCTATCCCGTTCCGCCCCGTCGTGGATTTCGGCTTCGACTTGGTTCATCCGGCATCGCAGCCGCTGTCCCGTGCCGGGACGGCGTTCCTGGAGGTGCTGCGGCGTTCCATCGACGGAGACCCACGGATCACGCGCTGACAGCCCGGCCCGGCTCATCGCACGGCCACCAGCAGCTCCGTCTCCAGCGGTGCATCGAAGCTCATCGCGTGCTGGTAGGCGGCGACCCGGGCGTGTCGACCGCAGACCGGCCCGAACGCCGCGACCAGCAGCTCCGACGCAGCATCGAGGATGAGCGGCCCCTTGGTAAAGCCTGGGGCGGCATGCACGTATCCCGTCAACTTCACGACCTGTGCCACCGAGTCCAGGCTCACTACTGCCGCCAGGGCCGCCAAGTGGTTCAGGATGCATAGCCGCGCCGACTCCCGCCCCGCCTCCAGGCTCACCGCGCCGCCCAGCGCGCCACGGATCGGCAGGCTCCAGCGCCCCTCCCGATACGCCGTGCCGATGGCGCCGCTGAGATGCACCATGTCACCCACGCGGATCGCGGGCGCGTAGGCGCCCCCCGGCGCAGGCGGCGGCGGGAGCACCAGGCCCAGCGCCGCGAGCCGCGCAACGACCTCGCCGGTCATGCCTGCCCCGCCAACGCAAGCAGCTGTGACCGCAGGACCTTGCCGTAGTGCGAGCGCGGAATGGCGGGGACGAATACGACCCGGCGTGGCCTCTTGTGCGCCGCGAGCCGGGTCCGGCAATACGCGATCAGCCCGGCACCGTCGATGGCCGCGTTGGGATGCACGACCACGAAAGCCGTCACCGCTTCGCCCCACTCCTCGTCAGGCAGACCGACCACTGCAACCTCCGCCACGCCCGGATGGCTGGCCAGCGCGTCTTCGACCTCCGCCGGCACGACCGACGCCGCGCCGGAGCGGATCACCTCCTTGACCCGGCCCGTCACGAACAGGCGGCCCGTGCCGTCCACTTGGCCGAGGTCGCCGGTATGCAGCCAACCGTCCCGCAGCGCCGCCGCAGTCGCGGCGGGATCGTTCCAGTAGCCGGCCATCACATGCGGGCCGCGGATCAGGATCTCTCCATCCTGGCCCGGCGGCAGCGGCGCGCCGTCCCCGCCCGCGATCCGCAGCTCGGTCGAGAATAGGGCATCGCCGACTGACGCCTGTGCCGCGGCGCCCAACGAAGCCGGCGCCAGGTAGGTCGAGATCGGCGCCTCGGTCATGCCGTAGAGGAGGCTGATCCGCGGTCCGACCCGCTCCAGCGCCGTGGCGAAGGCCGCGGCGGGCAGGCGCGACCCGCCGACCACGATCGAGCGCACGTGGGCCAACCGCGGATCGGACGAAGCCAGATGGGGCAGGAGCCGCACCAGCTGCGTGGGGACCAGCGAGCTTCGCGTGGCCCTGCTCTCCGCAATCAGCGACGCGAACCGCTCCGGCACGAACCGCCCGCCCAGCACCACGGTGCATCCAGCAATCAAGTGAGCGAACATCACCAGCTGCGCAATCGGCCAGAGCGGCCGGACGTTGAGGAAGACGTCGTCGCGTCCGATCCCGAACCCGGCGACGCTGTTCTGCAGCACCGCAGCCAGGTTGCGGTGCCGAAGCATGATGGCCTTCGGTCGCCCGGTGGTCCCACCGCTGAAATTCAGTGTCGCCAGCGCATCGCCATCCCCGCCCTCGAACTCCGTCGTCGCGGCTCCGTCCAGCAAGGCCTCGAACCTCAATGCCCCCGCCAGAGCGTCGCCGACTGCGACGACGTGGTCCAGGCTCGGCACGGCGGCTCGAACCTCCGTGACCCCCGGGATCGCGCCAGCCTGCGTCACCAGCGCCCGCGCCCCAGCGTGGCGCAGCATGGCGACTAAGTCCGCGAACGGCAGGCTGGGGTCGAGTGGGACGCGGACAAGGCCGGCCGCCATCACGCCATAGTCGCACTCCAGGTACTCGCGGATGTCCGGCAGCATGATCGCGACCCGGTCGCCCGGCACCAGTCCCAAGCCGAGAAGCCCGTGCCCCAGCCGCGTCAGACGCTCGGTGAGGCAAGCGAAGCTCCAATCGCCTGCGGCGTCGCGGATCGCCGCGCGCGTCCCATGGCGCCGGGCCATCCGCGCCAGCAGCGAGCCGAGGTGCATCAGGCAAGCCCCGGCATGGAGCCGCCGGTCATCGACGCACCCCGTGTCCCGTAAGGCGGGCGCCGGGCGCCTTCGCCTCGAACCGGGCGGCGTTGTCGCGGAAGTCCGTCTGCTGCTCAACCCGGTCGCGCATCGCCTCGATCTCGGCCACGGCACTTCCGCTTAGCCGGGCGCCATGGCGAACCAGGCGCTTGGTGGCCTGCACCGCGGTGGCAGGGGCTTGGGCGATCGCCTGCGCCCAGGCCAGCGCCGCCGCGAACGGGTCATCGGCGATCCGGTTGACCAAGCCGCATTGCCGGGCCTCCTCCACTGGGATCCGCTCGCCCAGCAGCATGAACTCCATGGCTCGGCCCGGCGGGATCATGCCCGGAAGCCGCACTGCGCTGACGCCCGAGATCATGCCGTGCGGCACCTCGGGAAACGCCAGCCGCGCGTCGGGGGCGGCGATGCGAAGGTCGCAGTGCAGCGCGAGCGTCAGTCCCATGCCCAGGCAATGGCCATGGATTGCCGCGACCACCGGCTGCGGGAGGTCCGTGCCGACGTTCGGAATCGCGTCGATGAGGACGGCGGTGGACACCATGGTGCCGGTCCGATGCATCGCCTTGATGTCCGAACCCGCGCAGAACGCCAGCGGCCCGGCGCCACGCAGCACGACCGCGCGGATCCCGTCATCGCCCGCGATCTCCCGCCAGACCGCGCCCAGCCGCTCCTTGGCTGGGATGTCCAGCGCGTTGAGCACCTCGGGCCGATCAAGGGTGACGACGGCGACTCGATCCGGGCGGCGCTCGATCAGAATGCTCATGGCGTCTCAGCACCTTGCAATGGAGGTCGCGATATCAGGATCGGGGGCGTCTCGATCCTGACCAAATACCAAGACCTTCCGTTCTTATGCAGGCGTGGTATAAGGCACCGTGGGAGTAGGCGCCAAAGTCTATGTTCAGCAATGGCTTGCACGACGCGAGCCGCATTTGTCCTGCTTAACGCAGCCACCTGTGCCGCCTTGCCTGCACCCGCCCGCTCGTCTTAGCTGCGGGGACCCATTCGCACCGCCACCGATGGCGGCGAGCCCGGTCCGTAGCCAACGAAGGAGAGGGAATGCGCCCCCGATGACGATCGATCCCGCCGCCGTCGACCGTGCGATCACGACCCGGCACAGCACACGGGCCTTCCTGCCCACCCCCGTGCCGCTTCCCATTGTCGAGCACCTCCTGCGCGTCGCCAGCCGGGCGCCCAGCGGCAGCAACATCCAGCCTTGGCGCGTGCATGTGTTGCTGGGCGAGGCGCTGGCCGGGTTCACGCGCGCGATGACCACCGCCTTCGAGGCCGGCATGCCCGAGATGCCGGAATACGACTACTATCCGCGTGAGTGGCGCTCCCCCTACATCGAGCGGCGGCGCAAGATCGGCTGGGGCCTGTATTCACTGGCCGGTGTGCAGAAGGGTGATCGGGCCGGGGCAAACCGGCAGCGTGGCCGCAATTATAGCTTCTTCGGTGCGCCGGTCGGCCTGATCTTCACGATCGACAATGACCTGGGCCGCGGCAGTTGGCTCGATTACGGCATGTTCCTGCAGAACATCATGGTGGCCGCCCGTGGGCACGGGCTGGATACCTGCCCGCAGGCTGCCATGATGAATTATCCCGCCATCGTCCGCAGCCGGCTGTGCCTTTCCGACGATGTCACCATCGTCTGCGGCATGGCGCTGGGCCATGCCGACCTCTCCGAGCCGACCGGCGCTCTGGACACGGATCGAGAGGACCTGTCCAACTTCGTCACGGTGCATCGCGATAGAACTTAGTCTCTTTTCCCACCGAGTGTCCGTAGCCGCAGTGTCGGAGGTAGCGCGCGCACTCGCCTGGAGACCATAAGGAAGTGTGTGGTGTTCACGCCGCGGTTGCCTGACCGGCACTCGCGGGATTGTCGTTCGCCAATTCTGGATACCAACGATCGAATAGGGGTCACTCCATAAGAACGGGCCGGATTGCACGGTTGGTAAAACAGACAAGGAACATTAGCCCTGAACTGGCTGTCCCAATTGAACTCGGTCCGTCTAGCATCCCGCAAGCGCCTGATTTTGCTGAGGGCGGCTTTGGCCCAAACAGGCTCTACTCCACTTGGGACAAGACTACACCAGCTGCGCATC